>DMLA01000071.1 GCA_003453555.1 Chloroflexota bacterium
GTGGTTACCAGATTGAAGTCGTGGGTGTGCCTTCTGATACCGCCTGGAACCTAGGGATGCTGGGCGGTGACACACACATGCATCTAGATGTGGTCTTTCAATTGAGGCCCTGAACTAATCTCTTTAGGAAAGGAAGGAGATGATGAGCGACGAGATCACTTTGACCGTCATCAAAGCCGATGTGGGTGGCTATGTGGGCCACTCGTCTATGCATCCGGCCCTCATGGAAGAGGCCGAGGAGCGGTTGGAGAGCGCTAAGAGAGGAGGGCTCCTCGTCGATTTCCACGTCACCCGGGTGGGGGATGACCTGGAACTGATCATGACCCACCGCAAGGGCATAGACAACGAGGAGATCCACCGGCTGGCTTGGGAGACCTTCGAGGAGTGCACCGCAGTAGCCAGGGATCTCAAGCTGTACGGCGCAGGCCAAGACCTCCTCGCTGACGCCTTCTCGGGCACGGTGAAAGGGATGGGGCCTGGGGTGGCGGAGATGGAGTTCGAGGAGCGGAAGGCGGAGACGGTACTGATCTTCATGGCCGATAAGACCTCCGCCGGGGCTTGGAACCTGCCCCTGAGTAAGATCTTCACCGATCCTTACAACACGGCGGGGTTGATCATCTCCCCCGATATGCATCAGGGGTTCAGGTTCGAGGTCCACGATGTCTTGGAGAACAAGAGGATATTCTTCGATTGTCCCCAGGAACTCTACGACCTCTACGTCTTCATAGGGTCTCCCGGTCGATATAGCGTGAAAGCGGTCTATCACAAAGGAACAGGCGAGATCGCTGCCGTCTCCTCTACCACACGGTTAAGCCTCATCGCGGGGAGGTATGTGGGCAAAGATGACCCGGTCTGCGTCGTGCGCTGCCAGAGTCAGTTCCCGGCCGTGGGCGAGGTTCTAGAGCCTTTCTGCCTGCCCTACACCGTCGAGGGGTGGATGCGCGGTTCCCATCACGGGCCTCTCATGCCCGTGGCTGTCCGAGAGAGCAACCCCTCTCGTTTCGATGGGCCGCCGCGGGTGGTAGCCTTGGGTTTCCAGTTGGCCAACGGGCTTCTCGTCGGCCCCCGGGATATGTTCGATGACCCCAGTTTCGACGAGGCGCGTCGCCTTTGTAACATCATCGCTGATTACCTGAGACGCCACGGCCCCTTCGAACCCCATCGCCTCCCCCTGGACGAGATGGAGTACACCACCATGCCCCAGGTGATGAAAAGGTTAGCCGGGCGGTTCGAGCCCCTGGAAGGCTAGAGGAAGGGGCAGAAGTCGATACTATAGGGGACGGGGTTGGCCTCGTCCCCTACTTGCAAAAGATGTATAAAAGGCTAGCGGTGACCCTGTTTGGGCTGTTCTTGCTCCTCTTGGGGTTGGGCTTTTTGGGGGCCTATCTTATCTTACCCTTCCTCTATAGGGGTATCAATCTCTTGGAGGTGAGCCTAGCCTTGGCATCGTTGGCGGCCTTGCCGCTCGGGTTCGGCTTGGCTCTGACCTACCAGGGGCTTGGAGCCCTCCTGGGCCACCCCTCGAGAAGGTTTTTGCCCCCTCCTGCTCGACTTATGGCTCTAGGTTTCCTTCTGGCCTTGGCGAGCGGGGAGATCGTTTTGCTCTTTTGCCCTCCCCGGCTGGCTTCCTTCCTTTTTCCTCCCCTTCACATATTAGCCTCCGCTTTGCCTGCCGGGGCTGTGGTGGCCTTCGTTGGCCGGCGGATGGCCTCTGACTCCACCTGGCGAGCCATCACCTTGCAGGCCTCCCACGGAGCGCTTCTCTCGCCCTTCTTGGCCTTCGGCCTGGAGCTCTTCACCCTTCTTTTCCTCCTGGGGGCCGTTCTCCTCTTCAGGCCGGATAGAGGAGCGGGGCTTGACTGGTTGGAGGATCCAGTTAGCCTCTCTCGCCTGATCCTCTCTCCTCCGGTTCTCATGGCCGGGGGAGTGATCTTTGTGATCGTCGCGCCCTTTCTGGAGGAGTTCATCAAATCTTTGGGGGTTCCCCTTTTGGGGCTTCAAAAGAGAGGCGACGCCTTCCTATGGGGGGTGACCTGCGGGGCTGGATTTTCGGCTCTGGAGGGACTCATCAACGGAGGGGTGGCTCTGGAGGGGTGGTGGCTAGTGATGCTCTTCCGCTGGGGGGCCACCCTGATGCATGCTCTGGCTAGCGGGCTCATGGGGCTGGGATGGTATGGCTTCCTTGCTCGGAGGCGACCTTGGCAGTTGTTGGGAGCCTACGGAGCCAGCGTGGGGGTTCATGCCCTCTGGAACAGCGCAGCCATGGCTCTCATCGCCCTCTCTTCCTTAGCCCTGATTAGCCTGGAGGACCCCCTGGCTCTGGTGGGAGTGGGGATGGGGGCTCTGGTAACGCTTCTCTTCATGCTGGTTCTCACTGTGGCCATGAGTTGGTGCTTATTATATCTGGCGAGGAGATGACAAGAGTGAAGGTGCGCCGGCGACCCAATGTGATACCTTTGAGTTTGGCTGCCTTCTTCAACGACACCGGTTCCGATATGCTCTTCGCTTTCTACCCCCTCTTTCTGGTGATGATCCTGGGGGTTACAGATATGAAGGTACTGGGTTTCATAGAGAGCCTGGCTCTTCTCGCCGGGCTGCTACTCCGGCCTCTGGCGGGGCGAATAGCGGACCTCAGGGGGAGGATAGGCTTCATCTGGGGAGGGTATATCTGTCTTGCCCTCTCCAGGGTGGGGCAGGGGTTGGCCCGCTCCTGGTGGCATCTTGTACCCCCCAAGATGCTCTATGAGATAGGCCGGGGGGTGCGCAACCCGCCCCGGGAGGCGCTTCTAGCCGAATCGGTCCCTCAGGAGGAGAGAGGCTTGGCCTTCGGGATCCTCAAATCGATGGACACCGCGGGAGCGATTCTGGGGCCGCTCTTGGGCCTAGGGATTTTCGCTCTTCTTCGAGGCTATCTCCCCTTGGAAAGTGTCTATCGAGCCATCTTCTTCTTCGCTGCTTTGCCTACCTTGGTGAGCATCTGGCTCACCTCCACACGACTACGAGAGATTGGGCCAGTCGAGGCAGAGGGACGGGGGGGAGGAGAGATCTCATTAGTGAGCAATGCCTTCCGGAGTCGGGCCCTCTTCCTTTTCACGGCCATCAGTTGCCTCTTCTCCCTGTGGGCGGTGACGGAGAACTTCATGCTGGTGAGTGGGGCCCGGGTTTTGGGAGTGAAGGCCGGCCAGATTGAAGCGGTAGTGCTCCTCTACTGGTTCATCAATGTCACCTTTGCGCCCACGGCGCTAGTGGCTGGCCGCCTCTCAGATCGCTTGGGGCGCAAGCCTTTCATCGCCTTGGGTTTCCTGGTGCTGGGGGCTCTCACTGCGCTCTTCGCTTGGGCTCGAACTTTTTGGCAAGTGGGGCTCCTCTTCGCCGCCCATGGGGTCTATCAAGGGTTGCTTTCACCCTCCCAGACGGCTTTGGTGGCCGACTTGGCTCCCCCCGCTCATCGAGCCCAGGCCCTGGGAACCTATTCCATGTGGGTGGGTCTCTTCGCCATCCCCGCTCCCTTCATCTTCGGATGGTTATGGGATTCCTGGGGACGCCCCTTCGCTTTTCTAGTCAGCGGGGCCTTCGTGGCCGTAAGCGCTATACTTATGCTCTTTCTGGTGCGTCCGGAGAAAAGCGCGCAGTCTAGTTAAATGTTCTGGATCATCTTAGGTACAGCGATACTCTTCATTGCGACTTGACGCACTCTCAGGCTGGGGCTCATTACTATACGCCACCGGCTTCCTACAAAAGGGAACCAACGGCAGCCGCTATGAGCCTAATGGAGTTACAAGGTCTGGTGAAGGAGAGCCTGGGCGGGTCATGGCCTGGCGGTGGACAGCGAAAAGGAAGCGGTCTGGGCCCAGGCCTATGAGTTCATAATCCGGCATACGTAGAAAGGAGGGACAATGCGCAGGCTGCGAGCCATAGATTACATCACCGTTAACATCTACTGGCTGGGGCTTAACTTCGTCACCGGGAGCCTGACCCCTATCATCTTGCCCTATATGGTGCAGCAGTTCGTGCCCGAAGCCTTGAAAAACACCTACTATGGGGGGCTGCGCACCGCGGGCCTCATCGTGGCTATCCTGGTACAGCCCTTGGCCGGGATGCTCAGCGACCGCTCCACCCTGCGCTGGGGTCGGCGGCGGCCTTTCATCTTCTTGGGTACCATCTTAGATCTGGTTTTCCTGAGCCTCGTCGCCCTGTCGGGCAATTACTGGATGCTCTTCATAGCCGTGCTTTTCTTGCAATTCTCATCTAACATCGCCCATGGCGCTTTACAGGGCTTGATTCCCGACCTGGTTCCCGAGGGGCAACGGGGGAGAGCCTCGGGGGTTAAGGCGGTGATGGAGTTGTTGCCCGTGGTCTTGTTGCCTCTTTTGGGCATCGGGGTGCTGGTGGATCAGGGACGGATATGGGCTGCCGTCTTGGTGGTCATGATCGCTTTATTCATGGCCATGCTGCTCACTATGACAGTGCGTGAGGAGCCCCTGCAGGAGGGGCCAGAGATGCCCATCAAGCCACGCGTGGCGCGCATTGTGCTTCTGACCTTGATCTTCGTGGTAGCCACCAGCGTGTTCGGAGGGCTAGTGGGCTTCGTGGGCCGCTTACTGATGGGGAGCGGAGTCGTACAACTGGTGGCGGTAGGCTTGGCTGGGCTGGTGGCCATGGCCGGAGCGATCATAGTGGGCGTTTGGCTGAGCGCCCGGGTGGGCATCGGAGAGGGGGTGGAGCACCATTCCTCTTTCGTCTGGTGGGTGGTCAACCGCTTGCTCTTTTTTGCGGCGGCGACCTCCATCCAAGGGTTCGCTCAATACTTCTTACAAGATGTGCTTAAGGTCCCCAACCCCGCTCAAGCCACCACCGTCCTGATGGCGGTGTTGGGGGTATTCATCGTCACTGCTGCGCTGGGTGGCGGCTTCCTAGCCGACCGCTTCGGCCGTAAGCGGCTCCTGATCTTGACCGGGGTAGTCGCCGGGGCGGGCACTTTCCTGCTCCTCTTTTCAGTGAATCTCTTGATGGTCTACCTCAGCGGCTTTTTCATCGGGGTGGCCGCGGGGGTCTTCGTGACCACCAACTGGGCGCTGGGGACCGATTTGGTGCCGCCCGAGGAGGCAGGGCGCTATCTGGGCATCTCCAACCTGGCCGGAGCGGGGGCGGGGGTGGTGGGAGCGGGCATCGGCGGTCCCCTGGCTGACTTTTTCAACATGAGCAGCCCAGGGCTGGGCTATTTGGTGGTCTTCGCCATCTACGGCGTTTCCTTTCTCCTCTCTTCGGTGACGCTGCTCAAGGTGCGAGAGCCGAGAGAGGCCGCCTTGGCTGTAGCGGGGTGAGGCACCCCTACTCGAACTCTACTTGCGGAGCCTCCTCTGCCCCGGGAACGGCCTGGAAGAAGACATGGGGCTCAAATCCGAAGGCTCTGGCTAGAAGGTTACCTGGGAAGAGGCGGATAGTCCTATTGTATTCGCGTACCCTATCGTTGTAGGCTCTCCGGGAACCGCGCACCTCGTTCTCTATCTCCTGCAGTTGCTGCTGCAGTTGCAGGAACGATTGGTAGGCTTGCAGTTCTGGGTTATCCTCAGCCAGAGCTAAGAGTCTACTTAGGGCCGTTTCGAACTTGTTGGCCGCCACAGCCTGCTCATCGGTGGGGGCGTCCCGGTCGATGGCCCCTGCCAATTTGGCCCTAGCCTCCGCCAAGGTATTGAAAACCTCCTCCTCATGCACCCCGGCTTCCTCTACCACGGCCACCAGGTTAGGCACCAAATCCATCCGTCGCTGCAGTTCGACCTGCACATTGGCCCAGGCGTTATCTACTTGGGTATCTAGGGTGATCACCTGGTTGTAGAAGGTCCAGGGGAAGACCACCGCCGCGCAAAGCACGATGGCCAGAAGGATTAGCACCCCCACGCCCACTACGCAGCCTAATCTATCCAATTTTCTCCTCCTTGAAATCGTTTCCTCGATTTTGTGAGACTACTCGATTATGCAGAGATTTGCAAGGCCGGTCACGGGGCGCTGAGCAGCATGGCGATGAGGTTGGCCAGTCTCCCCGCGGCTTCCACTTTTCGGGGATCGATCTTATCGAAGGTATCTTCAGGGGTTAGGCTATCTCCTTCCATCCCTGCTCTGGTGAGGACGAGGGAGGGGTACTCCTCGGCGCGAAAGTAAAGGATAGAGGAGACCCGTGACACCCTGGTGGGGACCCGGAGTTTGCTGGCGCCCCTTTGGGCTACCGAGAGGAGGCCGGAAGGGGCATCCCTGTCCAGGCGTATAGCGTTACCCTCCCCTTGGCCCAGGGCATCCAATTGAAGTACAGCCAGGGTGGCATCAGGTGGGTAGGGCAAAACGGGGTGTCGAGCGTAATACCGGGCTCCCCCCTCGCTCCAGGCTAGGAAGACCACCGATCTTTTGGGTTCGAACCCCTGCTCATACCAGGTACGGGCTATCTCCATGAGGATGGCCACGCCAGAGGCGTTCTCGTTGGCTCCAGGGTAAAGGGTTCCGTCTGGATCGCGGCCCGGCCCATTGTAATGGGCTGCCAGGACCACGATTTGGCTTCTCAGTTCCTCATCTACGCCGGGGATCATCCCCAGGATGTTGATGCCCACCGCGTTCTGGACGATATCTATACGGTGGCTAAGGCGCACTCGGATATTCGTCTCCAGGATAGGTACCGGCTGGGCGGGGAGGCTCTTCCTCAACTGGGCTACCGTCTGGCCGGTGCTTCTAAGCAGCCTATTGGCTGCGCTCTCGGAGATGTTCAGCCAGGGGCCCGACCAATGCCGGTCAGGAGCGATGGAGTAGGGCTCATCATCTTGAAAGAAGGAGGGTCTCTTCTGCCAAAGGGGGTAATCGTCGGGCACTACGGTCAATATGCCCCTCACCTCGAATAGTTGCAGATCACGGGGCCAAACCATATAGTTCTCGGCGATGAGGAGTAGCACCTTGCCCCTCGCCGCCTCACGAGAGGGGAGTGACCAACCTGGGGTGACTAGCAGTTCTCCCTCCGCCTGGCCGCCGCCGGAATACCCCTTCTCGGCGAAATCGGCCCGGTAGGTGAAACCCTCTACCACCCTACCGGCTTCGTCGAGCAGGGAGAGGGTTGGTAACTCCAAAAGATCCACCCTAACCTTGGGGTAGGTTTGGAAGTAAGTGGGGCGGAGGTTTACGGGGATAGGTTGGACGCCGGCGGCTTTCAGTTGTGTGGCGATATACTGGGCTGCCGCCGTTTGGCCTGGGGTGCCGGCCAGTCGCCCATCCATCTCCGGGCTGGAGAGAGCCTCTATGTCCCCCATCGCTCGCTGAGTATTGAACCGTTTGGCCAGAGAGGCGTATTGGGCTTCTTGTCCTGTGCCGGCCAAGACGGACCTGGTGACCAGGAATACCACCACCAAGGCCACGGCTAGCCTGCCGAAGGAGATGCTGGCTACGTTGAACCTGGTGCGCTCGAAGAAACTTTGCAACCCCATACCTAAGAGGTTGAAGCCTAGGATAGCGACGAAGAAGGCTAGAGCGGGGAAGAAGGGCACCCAAAAAGCGGTTCGGAAGTACCGCCAGGTATTCCCTAACATAGCCCCCCATTCCGGGGAGTCGAAATAGTGGAGAAGTGATGAGGCATCGACGCTTTCCACCCTAACGCCACCCCCTACGAAGACCCCCACAAACCCTAACTCCGCCAGGATGAGAAGGGCTGCTCCCATTTCTAGGGAAGCCAAGGCCAGAAGGGAGGGTAGCATGTTGGGGAGGGCGTGGCGGGTAAGTATGCCTAGGGAGCCTAGTCCTATAGCCCGAGCCCCCTCGATGAAAGGTTTCTCCTTGAGGACCATCACCTCGCTCCGCACATATTGGGCTATCTCTGTCCATCCCACCAGGCACAAGGCCACGATGAAAGTGGATTGGCCCTTCCTTATACCCAAAGCGTAGATGAGAGCGATCCCCAGAATGAGGGTGGGGAAGGCGGAGATATATCCCGCCAGGCTCAAAATAGCACGGTCGATGAGACTATCTCGGTTCCAACCGGCGATGGTCCCTAAAACGGAGCCGGTTATCACCCGAGCCAGGGTGACCGCGGCAGCGATGGCTAGGGTTTGGGAAGCGCCGTAGATGAGGAGACTCAAGAGGTCCCTGCCTAGAGGGTCTGAGCCCAAAGGGAAGAGGCTTGAGGGCGGAAAAGGCGCTACGCTCCATTCGCCGCCCACTACCCGTACCCTGTCTATTCGCAGAGCCTCCCGAGGGAGAAAGTGGGGACCGATGGCGGCGGCGAGCAGGAGAAAGAGCACCAACCCTCCGCCTAGAAGGAGAGGGGCGTTGGTCAATCCGTGCCTTAGCCGCCATCTTAGACTCATGCTTTTCATCTTACCGAGGCTCTCAACTTGGGGTCGAACCGACGGTAGAGGATCTCTAGAGCCAGGTTGACCAGTAGGAAGGTAACCCCTAGGGAGAGGACGAGGCCTGTCACCGCTCGCGCATCGAACCACCTGAGAGATCTTAGGAGTTGCAAACCTACCCCTGGCCAACTGAAGAAGTACTCCACTACGGGAAGGACGCTCAACGACTGGCGTATAGATACCCCCAAAGAGGTGAGGATGGGGATGGCTGCGTTGCTGAAGGCATGGCGAAGAAGGATGGCCCAAGCGCCCAGCCCCTTGGCGTGGGCGGTACGCATATACTCTTTCTCCAAGACATCAGAGAGGGTTATGTAGGTCAGGCGGGCGATTCGGGCTGTAGGGGCAGCCGCTAGGGCCAGGGCGGGAAGGAGGAGATGTCTATCCCAGCCGAAGCCGAAGAGGGGCAAGAGGCGTACCCCGGTGCTCTTGTAGAAGAGGAGTTCCGCTATCTGGAGGAGCATGGCCACGAAGAAACTGGGAGCCGAGATGCCAAGGATGGAGGTTGTCACCACAACCGGTGAGAGGCGACTGTGCCGCTTCAGGGCAGCCAAGGTCCCCAGGGGAACGCCCACCAGGGCGGCTAAAAAGAGTGCTACCAAGAGCAACCCCATCGACTTGGGGTAGGTGCGGGCTAAGAGTGTGGTGGTGGGCTCCATCCGATATCGAGAGGCGATGGCCATCCCCAGGTCACCATGGATAGCGTCCCAGAGGTATTCACCGCTCCCGGTGAGGGCCTCCTTCGCCGTATCTAGAAGCGGGGCCTCTCCTCCTGAGGCGGCCATATGCACCACCAGAAGGCAGGTGAATATGATGGCCACGATCATAAGAAAGGTGAAAGCCAGCCGGCGGGTCAAGAAACGGATCATAGAGGCTATTCTCTTCCCTCTTCGAGGGTCGCCGTTACCTCGTCCCTATTCCGTTTCAGATGTCGGTAGAAAAAGAGGGCGACCAAAGCCAGGAGGGCGATGGCGATGGGGATGTCGAAGGGACGCATCAGTTCCCGCACTTCTCGCCAATGCTCGCCGAAGAAGTATCCTGCTCCTCCCAATGCTATGCACCATATAAAAGAGCCGATGAAGGTGAAGAGCGTGAATTTGCGGAAATTCATGCGGGCCACTCCCGCAGGCAGGGAGATGAAAGTACGGACGATGGGCAGAAGGCGGGAGAAGAAGGCGGTATGTTCTCCGTA
>DMLA01000018.1:0-35334 GCA_003453555.1 Chloroflexota bacterium
CTATCCCTGCCTGAGACCGCTACCCGTCTTCATTTGCGACGGTAGACAAATGAGGGTATAATAGTTTATCGATCATGCCCAAACGGACCTATCAACCCAAGAAGAGAAAGAGGCGGAGGGCCCACGGCTTCCGGGCCCGCATGAAGACCCAAGGGGGGCGCCGGGTATTAAAAGCCCGACGGCTGAAAGGGCGCAACCGGTTGGCTCTATAAGCCATCTCATGGAGAGGAGATACCGGCTTCGGGAGAACGAGGATTTTCAAAAGGTTCGCCAGGAGGGGCGCTCTTGGACTCAGCCGTTGATGGTACTCTGCGCTCTCCCTAACGGCCTGTCCCATAGCCGCTTTGGCTTCTCCGTCAGCCGTAGAATAGGCAAGGCGACCGTTCGCAACCGAGTCAAGCGGATGATGCGTGAAGCGGTGAGGCGAAGGGTGTCGCAGATACCGCCAGGACAGGATCTGGTCTTAATCGCTCGAGCCCCCATCGCCAGGGCCCCTTTCCGAGAGGTGGAGGCGGCAGTGGAGGGACTCCTCTCCCAAGCAGGACTCATCAAATGAAGACTATTTTACTTACCTTTATCCGAGCATATCAATCAACCTCCTCTCGGGTTCTGCCCCCCAGTTGCCGCTTCGTCCCTTCCTGTTCCCAGTACGGCTATGAGGCCATCGAGAGATATGGCCCTTGGAGAGGCGGATGGCTAGCCCTTAAGCGCATAGCCCGCTGCCACCCTTTCCATCCCGGGGGGTTCGACCCCCTTCCTTGAAGAGGAGCACACCCTTGCTAAAAGCGAAAATCGCTCTTATATTCACACTTCTCATCTTGATCTCCGGATGCGCCAGGCAAGCGCCAGCCAGCGGCTGGTCTAGCCCTATCGTCTCTGGAGACACCCTCTATGTCGGCTCTCCCGGGGGGAGAGTCTACGCCCTCGACGCCGCCACCGGCCAAAAGAGATGGGAGACCAGGATCGTGGAGGAGAAGAGCACCACGGGTCTCTACTCCTCGCCCATTGTGGGGGAAAGCCTCGTTTACCTGGGCACCTTCGAGGGGAAAGTCGTGGCTTTAGACGCAGAGAAGGGGCAGATTCGGTGGGAGTTTGAGACTGGGGGAGCCGTAGTGGCCACCCCTCTACTGGGAGGGGATACCCTCTCCCACAGGGATACTTTCGTATATGTGACCTCCTCCGACCATAAGGTATATGCCCTCCGCGCTCAGGATGGTAGCAAGGTCTGGGAGTTCGAGACGGGGGCCCGGATCTGGGGGGGAGGGGCCTTAGGAGGTGGCCTCCTCTACATCGGCTCTTTCGACGGCGGATTGTACGCCCTCAATCAGGAGAGCGGCGAAAAGATCTGGGAGTTCAAGGCGGGAGGAGCCATCGCCTCCACTCCTCGCCTAGCCCAAGGGGTCGTCTACTTTGGCTCCCTGGACAACAAGGTCTACGCCCTAGACGCCGACTCTGGCGAGAAGATCTGGGAGTTCAAGACCCAGAATTGGGTCTGGTCCCAACCTCTGGTTAGCGGAGACAGAGTCTATTTTGGCTCCCTCGATCATAAAATGTACGCCCTGGACAGGGAAGGCAATGAGGTTTGGGCGTTCGACACAGGGGGAGCCATCCGTTCTTCCCCCCTCCTGGCCCAAGGGTTGCTCATCTTCGGCTCTGGGGACGGCCATCTCTACGCTCTCGACCAAGAGAGGGGCAAAGAGATCTGGCGCTTTCCCCAACAAGAGAGGCTGGGGGCGATCTACTCCACGCCGTCGGTAGCCCAGGAGACCTTATATTTCAGTTCTTATGGGGGCAAGGTATACGCCCTGCAAGTAGAAGATGGCAACCAACTCTGGGAGTTCGAGATGGACAAGGAAGGATAGAAGATGATAGGGCAGTTATGGACAATCGTAATCTTAGAACCCATGATCAACCTCTCGGTGCTCCTCTACAGCCTCCTCTTCAACAACTTCGCCCTGGCCATAGTGGGGCTCACCATCCTGGTGAGGCTCATAACCTACCCTCTGACCCGGAAGCAGCTCCAATCGATGAAGGCCATGCAGGACTTGAGCCCCAAACTCCAGGCCCTCCAGAAGAAGTACGAGAAGAATAGGGAGAAACTCACCGAGGAGACGATGAAGTTGTACAAAGAGCATGGCGTCAACCCAGCAGGCGGTTGCCTGCCCTCGTTGGTTCAGTTGCCGGTCTGGATCGGCCTCTACCAATCGATCTACCAGGTCTTGGGGGAGACCCCAGAACAACTGATAGCCCTCTCCCAGCATATCTACCACTCGGTGCCTTTTCTTTATGAGATAGCCCGGCGGACGATACCCCTAAATAATCGATTCCTATGGCTTAACCTGGCCCTCCCCGACCCCTACTACATCCTGCCCATATTGGTGGTGGCCGTCTTCTGGCTCCAACAGAGGATGAGCACCGTCCCCTCCGCCGACCCTCAGCAGGCCTCTATGAACCAGACCATGAGCATCATGATGCCCCTCATGTTCGGCTTCTTCACCCTACAGGTCTCCTCCGGCCTGGCTATCTACTGGGTTGTCTCCGGCGTTCTGGGCATCATTCAGCAATATTTCGTCACCGGGCGGGGTGGTCTCAGGGCCCAGCCGGTGGTGTCGGGAAAAGAAGATGGAAGAAAGAAGAAGCGTAGAGGCAAGTGATAAGAGCGTAGAGGAGGCCACAGAGAAGGCCCTCGCCGAGTTAGGGGCCAGCCGGGAGGAGGTGGAGATCCAAATCCTCAGCCCGGGAGGACGCCGCCTTCTGGGTCTGGGGACCCAAGAGGCACGAGTGCGGGTCACTCTCCGCCCCCCTGAGCCTGAAGGGGAGGTGGCCCTGGTGGCCAAAGAGGTGCTGGAGAGGCTGCTTGGGGGCATGGGTATCGAAGCCCGGGTGAGCCTTCGCCCCCCCGACCTTCCAGAAGGACCAAACTCCATCGTCCTGGACATCGCGGGCCAGAACTTAGGCATCCTCATCGGCCGTCGGGGGGAGACCCTGCGAGCCTTACAATATATCACCCGCCTCATCGTCAACCGCAGGCTTCACCAGTGGACGGAGATCATCGTCGACGTAGAGGGGTACAAGAAACGGCGCGAGAGGTCCCTCACCCAACTGGCGCGCCGCATGGCGGATAGAGCCACCCTCCTAGGCCAGGCGGTCTCTCTGGAGCCCATGCCCGCTCATGAACGACGCATCATCCATCTCGCCCTTCGAGATCACGAGAAGGTCACCACAGAGAGCGTGGGGGAGGGCGATCGCCGCAAGGTGGTGATCTTTCCCCGGGGGCATACGGCTCCCTGAGGCAGGCGTCGGGGTGAAGGGACCGGATTTCCTGGTCGTCGGGCATCTCACCAAGGACCTTGGAGAAGAGGGACACACCTTAGGGGGGACGGCCACCTATTCGGCTCTGACCGCCAGGAACCTGGGACGAAAAGTGGCCGTAGTCACTAGCGTTGGTCCCGATATGGAGCTCGAAGTCTTAGAAGGGGTCGATCTCCTCTGCCTTCCTTCGCCAACCACGACCACCTTTAGAAATATCTATCGGGGAGAGGGCCGCTCCCAACTCCTATACCATCGCGCTTCGCCCATAGATGTAGATGCCGTACCTCTGGAATGGCGAGATCTCCCCATCGTCCATCTGGGACCCGTGGCCCACGAACTAGGAGAGGAGATGGTGTGGCTTTTTCCCCACTCCCTGCTCTGCCTCACCCCTCAGGGGTGGCTTCGAAGATGGGATGAGGAGGGGCGGGTCCATCCCCAGAGATGGGAGGGGGCAGAGAAGGTGCTCCCTTCTATAGATCTCCTCATCGTCAGCGAAGAGGATATGAGGGGAGAGGCGGCTTCGCTCAGGCAACATCTTGACCTCCCTCATATAAGCGTGGTAACCCAGGGGGCCCAGGGAGCCACCCTCTATCATAAAGGAAAGAGATACCGCTTTCCCGCCCCCCGGGCTAGAAGCGTCGATCCCACGGGAGCGGGGGATATCTTCGCCGCCGCTTTTCTAGTAAGGTTGGCCGAGACAGGGAGCCCCCACATCGCTGCTCGCTTCGCCAATGCCGCGGCCTCCCTGTCGATAGAGAGGACCGCTCTTTCGGGGATACCCACCAGGGCGGAGGTAGAAGAACGACTGGAAACATCGGCATATACCCATGGGAACGATATTCACCTTGGCTAACCAGAAGGGTGGGGTGGGCAAGACGACCACCGCCATCAACGTAGGGGCCTACCTGGCCGCTCAGGGGAGCAAGGTACTCCTAGTAGATATCGACCCCCAAGCCAACGCCACAAGCAGCCTAGGGATAAATAGGAACCACCTACCTCTCTCCATCTACGATAGCCTCATAAGAGATATGCCCCTGGCTCGAGTAATCCTCCCCACCGAGTGGCTCCACCTGGACTTGGCCCCCTCCGCACCCTCCCTTGCTGGCGCCCGGGTTGAACTGACCCGCCTTCCCGCCCGAGAGCGGCTTCTACGCCTGGCTCTTCAGCCCCTAGAGGGACGGTACGACTATATCATTATCGACCCCCCTCCCAGCCTGGGGCTTCTCACCGTCAACGCCCTCGTCGCGGCTCGAGATGTGATCATCCCTGTGCAATGCGAGTACCTCTCCCTGGAAGGCCTCACCCATCTCCTCCACACCATCGGCCTCGTGCGGCGAGCCCTGAACCCCGGGCTTCACCTCTTCGGCTTGGTGATGACTATGTACGACGCCCGCACCAACCTCGCCCGCCAGGTGGTGGAGGAGGTGCGCAGACACTTCCCCGAGAAGGTCTTTAGGACCATCATCCCCCGCAGCGTCCGTCTCAGCGAGGCCCCCAGTTATGGGGAGCCGATCTCCGTCTACGCTCCCCGCTCTGCAGGGGCCCTGGCCTACGAGGCCCTCACCAGGGAGATCCTGGAGCGGGTCTCGGAACGGGAAACCAAGGTGGTGGTATGAAGGACCAAAAAGCCCGTTGTTTAGAAGGGAGGCATCATGGCCGAAACCCCTCGTAGAACGAGACGCGGACTGGGCAAAGGGCTAGAGGCCCTCATTCCCACCCCTCCCCCCTCTGGGGTAATGGAGATAGAGATGGAGAAGATAGAGCCTAACCCTAGCCAACCTCGGGTGGGCTTAAAGGGGTTGGAGGGGCTGGCAGACTCCATCCGGGAGAACGGCGTAGTGCAGCCCATCATCGTCACCCGAACCGAGGAAGGGTTCCAGATCATCGCTGGGGAGAGGCGTTGGCGGGCCGCCCAGATGGCCGGACTAGCCACGGTCCCAGCCATAATCCGGGAGGCGGAACCCCCAGATAGGCTGGCCTTGGCCCTGGTGGAGAACCTGCAAAGGGAGGACCTAAACCCCCTAGAGGCCGCTTCGGCCTATCAGGAACTGATAGAAAATTTCGGCCTGACCCAAGAGGAGATAGCCAGGAGGGTAGGGAAGGATCGAAGCACGGTGGCTAACACCTTGCGCCTCCTCAGGCTTCCAGAGGTGGTCAAGGGAGCCCTTCTCTCCGACCTGATAAGCGAGGGGCACGCCAGGGCTCTCCTCCGCCTGGAAAGTGAGCAGCAAGAGCGGGCCCTGGAGGCGATCCTCAAGAGGGATCTCAACGTTCGCCAGACCGAGGAACTGGTCCGCCGGCTGGTAGAGGGGGCTCCCCGACCGGCGAGCAAACCCCGGGAGGATCTAGCCCTAGAGGAGGCCTTCAGGCGAGCCTTGGGCACTAAGGTGACCCTCCTTCGAAGCAAGAAGGGGGGGAGGTTGATCATCCACTTCTACTCCGAGGAGGAGTTGCAAGGGCTCTACGACCTTTTGGTAGAGGGTTGAAAGGGTGTTTCACGTGAAACATAGGGTCTGCGACTACGAAGGGAGCGACTATAAGGCCTTTTGGCCCGGCCGGGAGTACGAGGACGCCGCAGAGCGGAGCGCCCTACGAAGGCTCCTCCCCCCAGAAGGGGAGGCGCTGGTAGATTTGGGGGCTGGTTTCGGGCGGCTGGCCGACCTCTACCAGGGCTACAAGAGGGTGATCCTCCTCGATTTCGCCCGCTCCCAACTTCTTCAAGCCCATCAGAGGTTTGGGGAGGGCAAGTTTATCTACCTGGCCGCCGATATCTACCGCCTACCCCTCGCCTCCTCCGCAGTCGATACGGCGGTCACCGTGCGGGTCCTCCACCACATAGCGGATATCCCCGCGGCTCTAGCCGAGGTCCATCGCATCCTCAAGCCCAAGGGAACCTACATCCTAGAGTATGCCAACAAGCGTAACCTCAAGGAGATCTTCCGCTACCTTCTAGGGCGCTCCCAGAAACGGCCCTTTTCCTGGGAACCGTTTGAGTATCTGGATATGCATTTCAACTTCCACCCCGCCTACATCTCCGCCTCCCTCCAGGAGGCGGGATTCGCCCCCCAGGAAGAACTGGCCGTCTCTAGCCTGCGCCTCCCCGTACTCAAGCGGCTCTTCGCCCCCGGGGTATTGGCCTACCTAGATGGCCTTTTGCAAAAGCCCACCGCCGGCCTCAAACTGAGCCCTAGTATCTTCGTCGCGGCTCGAGCCGTCAAGAAGGAAGGGGAAACGCCAAAGGCGTTATTCCGTTGTCTTTATTGCTATACCCCTTTGCAGGAGAAGGAGACGACCCTCTTCTGCGCAGGGTGCGGCCAGGAGTGGAGGCCCCAAGAGGGGGTATACGATTTCCGAGAGCCGGAGCGTATCCCCTCTTGAACTCCCCCCAAATATGTTGTATACTGTCGGCGATTCTTAAGCGGTCGCGAAGGAAAAGGAGGTCTGAAGGTGAAAGTCTCCTGCTTGCAAGAGAACTTATCTAGGGGCTTGGCTATCGTGGGACGGGCGGTGAGCCTGAGGAGCGTCCTCCCTGTGCTCCACAACATCCTCTTGGCCACCGATCAATCCCAGTTGAAACTTTCGGCCACCGACCTCTCCACCAGCATAACCTGCTGGATCGGGGCCAAGACAAAGGAGGAGGGGGCTACTACCGTCCCCGCTCGGCTCCTAGTGGATTTCGTCAACTCTCTCCCCCCTGAACAGATCGATTTAGAACTGGTAACTCGTACCCAGACGCTCCACCTCAAATGCGCCCGCACCGAGGCCAATATAAAGGTCATAGATGCCCAGGAGTTCCCTCTCATCCCCACCGCCATCGAGGATAGGAAGATAACCCTTCAGCCCGAAGCGCTGCGCCAGATGATCGAGCAGGTGACCTTCGCCGCGGCCACCGATGAGAGCCGCCCCATCCTCACCGGGGTTTTGGCCGATTTCCAAGAAGCAAAACTTACGCTAGCCGCCGCCGATGGCTTCCGCCTCTCCGTCCGCTCCGCCCCCTTGAGCGAGCCGGTTCCGGAACCGATGAAGGTGATCATCCCCGCCCGGGCTCTTCAGGAACTGGGCCGAGTGGCCGCCGAGGAGGGAGAACCGGTGGAGATGACCATCCCTTCCGCCAGGAATCAGGTGCTCTTCCACCTGGCAGGAGGGGCTCTGGGAGGACCGATAGAGGTGGTCTCCCAACTGATCGAGGGGAACTTTCCTGATTACAAACAGATCATCCCCACCAGTTACAACACCCGCACGGTGGTAGATACTAAGGAGTTCCTGAGGGCGGCCAAGATCGCTTTGCTCTTCGCCAGAGACGCGGCCAACATCGTCCGCCTGCAGATGGCCCCCGGTGAGGAGGAGCCGGGGAGCCTCACCTTGGCCGCCACTGCCGCCGAGGTGGGCGATAACGTGGGCCAGATCGACGCCACCATCGAGGGACAAGCGATGGAGATAGCCTTTAACGGCCGGTACCTCATCGACATCTTGAACGTCATAGACTCGGCCCAGGTGGCTTTAGAGACGAGCACCCCCTCCAGCCCCGGCGTCTTCAGGCCCGTGGGCGACGAAGATTTCGTCCATGTGATAATGCCCATGCATATCAGTCGGTAACCGCTGCCCCCTCATAATGGCCGTAACCGACTACCTTGAACCAGCAAAGGGACCATTCCTGGAGTGGTTCCTTTCTCTTTGCCTCTACCCTTGATATAATCGTCGCAGGGGTCGCAATGCGCTTGAAACACCTCTCTCTCACTAATTTCCGTAACTATCTCCGCCTGGAGTTGGATCTCCCCCCACAGATCACCCTTCTGCAAGGGGGCAACGCCCAGGGGAAGACCAACCTCCTGGAAGCCATCTACTACCTCTCCGCCGCCAGTTCGCCCCAGGCAGAGGCGGACCACCAACTGATCAACTGGCGCGCCTGGGAAGAGGATCTCCCCTTCGCCCGGCTGACAACGGATATAGAGGGTGGCTCTCTCAGAAGGTTGGAGATAACACTGCTTCCCTCACCCCAAGGAAGTCTGCGTAAAGAGATCAAGATAAACGGCGTGAAGCGGCGGGTGGCCGATCTTTTGGGCCTGCTCAAGGTGGTGATTTTCCTCCCCGATGATGTGGGGTTGATAGCCGGCTCCCCTAGTCCCCGCCGCCGCTATCTGAACGCTCTCATCTCCCAGGTCGACAGGGCCTATCCCCGGGCTCTACAGGAGTATGAACGGGTCCTCATCCAGCGGAACTATCTCCTCCGTCGCCTGCGAGAGGGAGGCGATTTGAGCCAGTTGGAGTTCTGGGATGAGCGGTTAGTGGAGAGAGGTTCCCGACTGATAGCCGCGCGCTTGCGAGCGGTCAGCGCCTTGAACGACCTGGCCCAGGAGATCCATCGCCACTTGACCGGAGGGGAGGAAGACCTCCGCCTCTTTTACAAGTCCAGCCTCCCTCTAGAAGGGGGGGCTAAGAGCCCCTACCAACTACCCCTGGATATGCTCCACCATCCAGCATCTCAGATGGTCCAACCCCATCTGCCGGCGGAGGAGATCGCCAACCTCTTCCACCAGCGGTTGAGGGAGAGGCGTAGGCAGGAGATAGAGAGGGGCGTTACACTCGTAGGCCCTCATCGAGACGATCTCCGCTTCTTCATAGGGGGGATGGATCTTACCATCTACGGCTCTCGGGGGCAGCACCGCACCTGCGCCCTATCGTTGAAATTGGCTCAGGTGGGGCTCGTCCGCTCTCAAACCGGGGAGCGGCCTATCCTCCTCCTGGATGATGTGATGTCGGAACTCGATCTGGCCCGGCGAGAATATCTCCGGGCCTCTATCGGCGGCGAGGAGCAGGTGATCATCACGGCCACGGAACTGGCCCCTTTCCCCCCCGACTTTTTGAGAAGGGCGGCCCTCTTCCGCATCGTAGAGGGGAGAGTGGAACCTTTCTCTGTGCCCTAGGCGACCCCAAGAGACAATTGACCTCTCTGCTATCAAATGGTAAAATGCGATGGAGGTCAAGTTTCTTTAAGTTTTGATACATTCTTCGGTAAATTTGACGTTAAGTGAAATTCCGCCTCCAATAGGAGTAATGCAAAAATGGAGATTGAACATAAGTTAGGCGGCACACAAGTGGAATATGGCTATATTTGGTGGAAGACAAAGGAGAATGACAAATACAGACAAATCCTTCCTGAGGGGGATTTTACTGTAGATTTGCAGGGCCAAAAAATCGCTGGGAGAAAGGTTGACTGGAAACAGGGCCGAGTTTACATCGGGAAGAAACCTATGCAGGAATTGTTTCAGAAAGACGATGTCGTTATTATTTCAAAGTCTTCTGATGGAAAAGCAGTAATTGTTAGAAAAAAGGAGGGTTATGAGCCCCCACCACCAGATTTAGTTTCTAAGCTACGGGATTCACAACGAAATACTGATGACCCTACTTCATTTGAAAAAGCGTTAGTCGAGGCTTTCCAATACCTGGGTTTTTCTGCTGAGCATATAGGCGGAAGAGATGAGCCTGATATTCTTATCAATGACGACTTCAAGATAATTCTTGATTCCAAGACTACAAAGGAAGGGGTGATAACCGAGAGATATATTAATTTCAATGCCCTGGATAGATATAAGGAAAAGTATAAAGCAAATCATCTTGGCGTAGTGGCTCCAGGGTTCTCAGAAGGCTATGTCAGAGAAACAGCCAAAAAACGAGGAGTAATCCTTATCGAGACCGAAGCAATTTGTAAGCTTTTGGAGAATCACGCAGTCTATCCTTATGAGCCAACCCGAGTTGTTGAGATTTTGTTCAAATCTAGCAAGTGGGTTATTAGCACAATGGATATCCCACCATCCACTATTGACCAAGAAAGATTAATAGAAATTACAGCCAAAATTCTTTCAGACATAAGGTCAACGGGCAAGCAATCCTTTACCAGTCGAGAACTGCATATTGCATACCAGTGGCAAGGACTTAACTACGAGGTTGATGACATAGAAAATTAGGAAATATTTCCGGTTGCCGGTGGTGAGGTGCCAAAGCCGTAGTAGGGGCTGTGGATTTGTGGGGAACACGGAGAGTCGTCCACATATCCATCAGCTTTCCTCTTGGGCAGCAAGGGCCAGATCGGGATGGAACTCAAGCACGATCTCGTGGTATTGTAGCACAGTCCATAGACCCCGCCCAATGGCATGGCTGATTTCGGTGACATTCAGCCCCTTACCCAACAGTACCTTTACACGTTCATAGTCCTTGAGGTAGCGGTCTACCGCTGCCAAGCTGTGGCCGGTGCTGCGAGCGATCTCCGGAGGGCTAACCCCTTTCTCATACAAGCGCACCATGACCCCCTTGTGGGTCGGATTGCTGCCCTGGTCGAGGACGTAGCCCTTGAGCGGCAATACCTCACCGGTTCGCTCGAAGTGGTCCAGGATGCACCGGCGCACCGTGCTCATGGAACGGTTGATCAGGATGGAGAGGTCAGCCAGGGAGAGGAGGAGTCGCCCCCCGGGGTTGTCCAGGCCCCCTTTCACCAGGCGGACCACACGGCGGATGTCCCGTTCGTGCCCCCAGACGCGGGCGTGTTTGCCCTTGGGGCAACCCTGGGCCAACTCGGCGATATCCTCGGCAGTGATCAAGGGCAGCACTGCGGTGACAGTAGGCTCATCCTCCGCGCGTCGCCCGGCCCGTGGTTTGCGTCCTTCGTCCAATGTCCCTCGCCAGACGATGTGGCCCGGAGGCACCAGGTCGCCATCCCGGTAGTACTCCCTGTGCAGGTCAGCGATGTCATCGGCGATCATCTGGATCACCCTGTGGCTGCCCACCAACTTGTACTCCTTCTCCAACAGGTGGATGATGGCCTGCCGGAAAGTGCGCTGGGTGGCCGCGTGGTAGTGATTCCTGCTCATCACACCCCCCTTTTTGGCACCGCAACCCAGTGTTGGGTGCCGGCGCTGACCATCTGAACCATCTCTGCCAGCCGATCTTGATACTCTGGGATGTCGTAGCGCCAGTAAAGCTCCAGGTACTCCTGAGTCAGCCGCTCGGAGATGGCCACGGCGTAAGCGATCCCCCTCACCTTCAGGCCCTTGCGCCTCAACATCACCACCCGACCAAAGGTCTGGAGGTAGCGCTTGATGGCGTAAGCGGAGTGGCGGGTGCGCTGCATGATCTCGGTGTAAGTGCAACGCTTGAGGTACAGCTCCACGATGAGCACTTTGTGGCTCTGCCCACGGCCCACCCCCCGCAGCTTGCCGCGTGTAGCCACCCGGTAGCCTTCTGCTTCAAGGAGAGCAATGTCTGAGCGGACGGTGCGCGCAGACACGCCCAGGGCCTTGGCTAGGTCTTCTTGCGTCGGCTCGCCTCCCTGCTCCAGGGCCTCGTCAACCAGACGCAGAATGCGCACCCGGCGCAAGGCGATATGGTTGTGCCTTCTGAGCACGGCCAGGTCCTCCTCGCCTGCATCGAGCGTCCAGGTCACCTCTACCATATCCGTCTGGTGCAGAGGACGGCCGTGAGGCGCACCGGCTGCGGCAATTACTTGACGAATCTGTCCGGGCCGTAGGCGGCCGGATGGATCACCAGAAACGGCATGGAGGCTGAAGACTTCCTTGGCTAACTCCAGAATGCCTTCCGAGACCCGGGGAGCCAGCTCAAATCCAGTCTCGAGCTCGTGACGAAACCGTTGATCCAGTGTCTTGACCGCCAGACGGTCAATTGCAGTACGTACCATAGCATGCCTCCTGTGGTGAGGTACCATTCGCCGAAGAGTCTACCTCAATCGGCATCCTTATCCAACCCCATCACCTCGGCATGCGGAAAAATTTCCTAAATGTAAATGCTTTAGAGTTTTTGTCAACCACACCATTCAGTATTATCACAAAAGAAGAGAACAAGTATTTTGTTTCAGATGATATAGATACTGTACTAAAGAAAATAGGGTTGCTTCTTCAAGCATTCAACAGGATCAGGGGTGCAGAACTTCACTAAACACGCAAAGCGTTATACCAGCCACATAAGTAGGGCGGGTTTCTATACCTGCCCTACTCTTTGCTTCCTAAACTAGCGGCCGCTTGGCCGGCACCCCTGGCCGGCGGGGGTATTTTTCAGGGGTGGGAGCCACCTTCTCCACCACTACCAGGTTCCGCCAGCCCATAGAGAACGGCAACTCTAAACCCCTCACCTCTCGCAAGCGCCCCCCCAAGACCCTGAGAGCCACCTGAGAGGTCTCCAACTCCTCTTCAATATCTGGCCCCTTCTGAGCCAAGAAGATCCCCCCTATCCGGCAAAGGGGCAGGGCGTACTCTAGAAGCACGGGCAGGGTGGCCACGGCCCGGGCTAATACCAGATCGTACCCCTCTCGGTGTCCGGGCTGACGACCCACTTCCTCGGCTCGCCCCCTTATGATCGCCACCCCCGGCAGTTCCAATCTTTCCACGAGGTATTGCAAGAACTGCACCCTCTTCTTCTTAGCCTCAAGAAGTGTCAGTTCCATCTGGGGCCGGGCTATCTTCAAGGGGAGGCCGGGGAAGCCGGCCCCGGCCCCGATATCGAGGTATCGCCATCGCTCTGCGGGCAACCCCGCTAAAACCAGGTGGCAGGAGAGGGAGTCCAAGAAATGCTTAATCTGCACCTCTTGGTAGTCGGTGATAGCGGTGAGGTTGGCCCGCTCGTTCCAGGCGATCAGTTCCTCATAATAGGTCTGGAAGGCGGCCAACATGTCCGAGGTGAGGCCCAGCCCCCACCGGCGGGCTCCTTCCTCCAAAAGTTCCATCATCTAATAATTATACCCCGACTTCATGCGAAGAGCGACCTATTGTGCTATAATGGGTTTAGCGTTCTTCTCGATGGAAGGAGCCTATATGTCTAAGGTCGCTGGTCATGGGATCTGTTTCTCCGTTGTGGCCTCCCTTATCCTGATGGCGCTTTTGGGGTGCGCCGTGGCCGAAACCCCCACGCCTCCAGCCAGCCTCACGCCTTCCCCTACGGTCGCCAAGAGCCCTACGCCTTCGCCCTCCCCCTATGCCCCTCCCTCGACTATCACCCTCTGGACTACGGAAGCCTTCCTTCCCTCCCCTGATACCTCCACCGGAGAGGTGATGGAGGGGATATATCAAGGTTTCCGGGAAGAGCATCCCGATATCGCCGTCCAGTTCGTGCCTAAGCGGCCTTACGGGAAAGGGGGCATCCTGGATTTCCTCCTCACGGCCAGCGCCGTGGCCCCCCAGACCCTCCCTGACCTGGTGACCATCGACCTCTCCCAAGTGGAGTTCTTACTGGGGAAGGAGATCCTCCAGCCCTGGGATGGGCTCATCCCCCAGGAACTGGCCGACGATCTCCTCCCCCGCATCCGCCAGGCGGGCAGCAAAGAGGGCCAACTCGTAGCCTTTCCCTTTCAAGTAGATATAGAACACCTGGTCTATAACCCCTCCCTTATAGATAGCCCGCCCCGCACCTGGGATGAGTTGCAGAGCCAGGAGACCACCTACGTTTTCCCTGCCGGAGGTGAGGAGGGCGTCAATTCCTTCCTCATCCACTATCTGGCTTTGGGCGGCTCCCTGGTGGATGAGGAGGGGAACCCTGATTTAGATGAGGCCGTTCTAACCCAGGTGCTGGAGTTTTACAGAGAGGGATATGAAGCAGGGTATATCTCTCCTTCCGTCTTGGACCTGAAGAGCCTCGATGACTCCTGGGCTCTCTTCAAGGAGGGTGGGGTGGCCATGGCGAACGTCAGCTCCCAACACCTCCTCATGGAGGGGGCCGGGCAAGCCTACGCTCCTCTACCCACCAAGAACGGGGCTCAAGCCACCATGGCCCGGTGTTGGGCCTTCGTGCTCTTAACTCCCGATCCCCGCCGCCAAGCGCCAGCGGCGGAGTTCGTCGAATGGTTCTTGACCCCGGAGAACCTGACCGCTTGGGCTCAGGCCAGTGGTCATCTACCCCCCAGCCGTTCGGCCCTCCGCCTGGCGATAGAGGATACCGGATACCGGCTCTTTGCGCGGCGTCAAATGGAAGCGGCCTATCTCCGCCCTTTGAACGCGGAGATAGCCGCCGCTCTCCAGCAGGCGGTAGTAGATGTTTTGAGCGGCAACGCTACCCCCCAAGAGGCAACCGACCAAGTTATTCAAACCTTACACTAAAACAGGGGACGGAGCGATCGCTCCGTCCCCTGTTTGTAACTCCAGGGCTTACTTGCTCTTCACCTTGATGACCTTGGGCTTCGCTTCCTCGGCCTTGGGGATGGTGAGGGTGAGGAGACCGTGCTCGAAGGTGGCTTCGGCCTTCTCCCCTTGCACTCCGCTAGGTAGGGTTATCGAACGGGAGAAACGGCCGTATCGCCGCTCACGACGGATATAGTCCTTCTCCTCCACTTTCTCCTCGGCCTTGGTCTCGCCAGCGATGGTAAGGGTATTGCCGGCGATGGTGATGTCGATATCCTCCGGCTTGACACCAGGGACTGCGGTCTTCACCACCACGTTGTCGGGCGTCTCATACAGATCGATGGCCAAGGTCTCCTCGGTGGGCAAGAGCCACCCTGTGCGGGGCCGAACCCAACTCTCCTCGAAGAGCCGGTCCATAGCCTCCCGCAAGGAAATCAAATCCCTAAAGGGTTCCCAACGAGTGATGCTCATGGCTACACCTCCTCCTAAAGGTTTTTCTCGACCATTATTATACCAACTTTAGCCCCATTTGTCAAGTCTTATAATACTCGCTTGGCAAGATAGTTGACAAAATTGCACCAAGATGTTATAATATCTATAAAGTGAGGGCCGTTGACCGATATGGAGTACAAAGATTACTACCAGATCCTGGGGGTCGATAGGAACGCTGACCAGAAGGAGATAAGGAAGGCTTATCGTCGGCTGGCCCGCCAGTACCACCCTGATGTGAACCCTGGAGACCCCTCGGCCCAGGAGAGGTTCAAGGAGATAAACGAGGCTTACGAGGTCCTCTCCGACCCTGAAAAGCGTCAGAAGTACGATCAGTTGGGTACCAGTTGGCGCCAGTGGCAGAGGATGGGGGGAGACCCCTCGGGCTTCGACTGGGGACAGTGGTTCACGGGGCAGCCAGGGCAGGTCTATGTACAATATGGCGACTTAGATGAGATCCTGGGTGGTCTGGGCGGCTTCTCCGATTTCTTTCAGGCTATCTTCGGAGGTACGTCAAAGAGTTCCTGGCGCACCGCTTCCCGTCGAGGCCGGGACTACGAACAAGAGGTGGAGATCACCCTAGAGGAAGCGTTCCGAGGCACTACGAAGATCCTCTCCAAGAATGGTCGCCGTTTGGAGGTGAAGATCCCGCCGGGCGTGGGGACCGGCTCCCGAATACGTATAGCCGGGGAAGGGGGCGATGGCTACGGTGGGGCCAAGGGGGATCTCTATCTAAGGGTTAAGGTGGCTCCCCATCCCCGCTTCAGACGAGAGGGCGATGATCTCCATGTGGAGGTTCCTTTGGATCTCTATACCGCCGTTTTGGGAGGGGAAGTGAGAGTGCCTACCTTGAAAGGCGATATCATGTTGAAGATTCCCCCAGGGACCCAAAACGGCAAGGCCTTCCGTCTCAAGGGGCAGGGGATGCCTACTCTGAAGGATCCTCAAAAGCGAGGGGATCTTTACGCCAAGGTGAAAGTGAGGCTGCCTCAGAAGTTGACCCCGCGGGAGCGGGAACTATTTGAAGAACTCAACAGGTTGCGTTAAGAGAGGTGAGTCGAATGGTCCAACGTCTACCAAAAGATGATGAGCCTTGTTACATAATCAGCGTGGCCGCCAGGATGGTGAGCCTACACCCTCAAACCCTGCGTTACTACGAGCGTTTGGGGCTGGTGCAACCCACTCGTTCTGAGGGGAACCGTCGTCTCTATTCGCCTCGGGATATCGAGAGGTTGCGCCGCATCGCCCGCCTAACAGATGAACTGGGGGTTAACCTGGCCGGGGCAGAGGTGATCCTGAACATGGCTCGCAAGATGGAGAAGATGCGGGAAGAGATGGAAGAGATGGAGGAGGAGTTCCAGAAGGAGATAGAGAGGTTGCGCGCCCGATTGCAGGAGAGGGAGAGTTAAAGATGCGCCTAGATAGGTTCACAGAGCGGGCTCAGGAGGCCGTACTCGAGGCCCAAGAGCAAGCCCAAAAGAGAAAACATAGCCAGATAGAGCCTGAGCACCTCCTCTTGGCCCTCTTGGAGCAGAGGGAAGGGGTGGTGCCCCAGATAGTGCGCCAGTTGGGAGGTGAACCGGCGGTTTTGTCCTCCCAGGTGGAGGAGGCATTGGGGAGACTCCCCCAAGCCTACGGCCCTACGGCCCAGCTCTATATCTCCCCCCGCCTTAAGGGGGTCTTAGATCTGGCTCAGGAGGAGGCGGGGAGGATGCGGGACGAATACGCCTCCACTGAGCACCTCCTCCTGGCCCTGGCCGACGAGCGTTGGCCGGGGGCTTGCTTGGAGATATTGCGACGTCAGAGGATAACCAAAGATCGGATCCTCCAGGCTCTGACCACCATCCGGGGCTCCCAGCGGGTTACCAGCCCTGACCCCGAGGGCACCTACCAGGCTTTGGAGAAGTACAGCCGTGACCTCACCCAGTTGGCGCGGCAGGGGAAACTGGACCCGGTCATCGGTCGCGACGAGGAGATCCGCCGGGTGATCCAGGTCCTCTCCCGGCGTACCAAAAACAACCCCGTCCTTATCGGCGAGGCTGGGGTGGGGAAGACGGCCATCGTAGAGGGGCTGGCTCAAAGGATCGTGAGGGGCGATGTGCCTGAGGGGCTCAAGAACAAGCGGGTGGTGGCTCTCGATATGGGGGCCCTGATCGCTGGCGCCAAGTTCCGAGGGGAGTTCGAGGAGAGGCTTAAGGCAGTCCTCAAAGAGATAACCGGTGCCCAGGGGCAGATCATCCTCTTCATCGACGAGTTACATACCGTGGTGGGAGCTGGAGCGGCCCAGGGGGCCATGGATGCTTCTAACATGCTCAAACCGATGTTGGCCCGAGGGGAGCTCCACGCCATAGGGGCCACTACCTTAAAGGAGTATCGGGAGCATATCGAGAAGGACCCTGCCTTGGAGAGGCGCTTCCAACCCGTCTTCGTCGATGAGCCCTCGGTGGAAGAGACGATCTCCATCCTGCGAGGCTTGAAGGAGCGCTACGAGGTCCACCACGGAGTGCGGATCACCGATGGGGCGGTTATCGCCGCCGCCACTCTCTCCCACCGTTATATAAGCGACCGCTATCTGCCCGATAAGGCGATAGATCTCATAGATGAGGCTGCCTCCCGGATGAGGATGGAGATAGATAGCAAGCCTGCAGAATTGGATGAGATCGACCGGAAGATATTGCAACTGGAGATAGAGAGGGAGGCTCTCAAAAAAGAGAAGGACAAGGCTTCCCAGGAGCGGCTGGAAAGGCTAGAGAGGGAACTTGCCGAACTGAGGGAGGAAAGCGCCCGGCTCCACTCCCATTGGGAAATGGAGAAGGCGGCTATCCAGGCCATGCGGCAGACAAAAGAGGAGATAGAAGCCACTAAAGGGCAGATAGAAGAGGCGGAGCGGCACGGCAACCTGGAAGAGGCCGCGCGCCTCCGTTACGGAACCTTGCGGGAACTGGACATCAAACTCAAAGAGCAGGAATCCCACCTCAAGGGGTTGCAGAAGGATCTAAGCCTACTGAAAGAGGAGGTGGACGCTGAGGATGTGGCGGAGATAGTCTCTAAATGGACGGGCATCCCGGTCTCCCGGCTCCTGGAAGGGGAGAGAGAGAAACTGTTGCATATGGAGGAGCGGCTACATCAGCGGGTTGTGGGCCAAGACGAGGCAATAAGCAAGGTGGCCAACGCCGTCCGCCGGGCTCGGGCTGGACTCCAAGATCCCAACCGACCGTTGGGCTCCTTCATCTTCTTGGGGCCTACGGGGGTGGGAAAGACGGAGTTGGCTCGTGCTTTGGCCCAGTTCCTCTTCGACGATGAAGAGGCGATGGTCCGGTTGGATATGAGCGAGTACCAAGAGAGGCACACGGTGGCCCGCCTCATCGGGGCCCCACCAGGCTATGTGGGGTACGAAGAGGGGGGTCAACTCACTGAGGCGGTACGTCGGCGCCCTTATTCGGTGGTCCTCTTCGACGAGATCGAAAAGGCTCACCCCGAGGTTTTCAACGTCCTCCTCCAGATCCTCGACGATGGACGGCTCACCGATGGCCAAGGGAGGGTGGTCAACTTCAAGAACACGGTGATCATCATGACTTCCAATATAGGCAGCCAGTGGATAAAGAACCTGGCGGGCAACGAAGAAGAGATGCGCCGTCTAGTCCTGGAGGCTTTGAACGCCCATTTCCGCCCCGAGTTCCTTAACCGGATAGATGAGATCATCATCTTTCACCCCCTCTCTAAGGAAGAGTTGGTAGACATCGTGGAGATACAACTTCACCGCCTGGCTGAGCGGCTAGCGGAACAGAAGATCGAGTTGGAACTAACCGACCGCGCCAAACGTCATCTTGCGGAGGAGGGGTACGATCCGGTTTACGGCGCCCGTCCCCTGAGGCGGGTCATCCAACGCCAACTAGCCGATCCCTTGGCTAAGGAGGTTCTAGAAGGTCGGCTCAGCGAAGGGGACAAGGTGAAGGTTGACTTAGAAGGCGGTAATTTGATCTTCCACAAGAGCACGGTCGGCGAAAAGATGGTGGAGCAAACGACACCGGAGAGGGCATAGAATAGAGGTGATACCCCTAGAGAAGCAGAATAGATACCGGGCCATCTACCAAGATATGAACCCTGGATACAAGCATAGCGGCCCTATCTATGAGGGTTTGGTGAAAAGGCATCTCACCCCCAAAGCCCGGGTGCTAGATGCCGGCTGTGGTCGAGGAGGGGTGATCGAACTCTACGCTGAGAAAGTAAGGCAGGCGGTGGGGCTGGACACCGATTTGATTTCCCTTCGAGAGCATCGCTGTCTTAAACAACTAGTGGTGGGCAGCCTGGCTACCATGCCCTTTCCAGCAGACCTCTTCGATGTCGTCCTTTGCGGCTGGGTGGTTGAGCATCTCGAGGAGCCAGAGGCCGTCTTCCGGGAAATGGCCCGGGTTCTGAATAAGAGGGGACATCTCTTGCTTTTGACCCCTAACGCCTGGAGTTACGTCACCTTAATGAACCGCCTCCTCCCTGCCCGTCTCCGCCGCTGGCTGGTGCGTACCGTATATGGGCGTCAATCTAAGGATATCTTCCCCACCTTCTACCGAGCCAATTCCAAAGAACGGCTAGATGCGAAACTACACCGGGTGGGGTTAAGAAACGAAGAGTTCTACTATGTAGGAGACCCGTCGTATATCGCCTTTAACGATGCTTTCTTTAAGTTGGGCGTGCTTTTGGAGAGGCTAACTGATTGGCCCCCCTTGCGCCGGCTTAAAGTTCATCTGGTGGCCTCCTACCTAAAGGAAGGGAGGTGAGCACCATGATGCCCTTCGACCGTTTTACTCAAAGGGCCCAAGAGGCTATCGCCCAATCCCAAGAGATCCTTCAACGGTATAGGCACAGCCAACTGGATGCGGAGCACCTGCTTCTGGCCTTGATCGAGCAGCCAGGAGGCGTTATCCCCCAGGTTCTCGACACGCTGGGGGCAGATGTGGAGGTGATAAGGGGGCGGTTGGATGATGTCTTATCCACCAGCCCACCTACCCAGTTTAGCCCTCCGGCTCCCCAGGCCCAGATCTATGTCACCCCTAGGGTGAAGCGGATAATAGACGTGGCCATGGAGGAGTCGAAGCGTCTGGGGGACGAGTATGTCTCCACAGAGCATATCTTCCTAGCCATAATTGGTGAGGGGGGTGGCGCCGCTAGCACCATCCTCCAAGATACTGGCGTGACCAAAGATGAGGCCTATAAGGCTATCGAGGAGATAAGAGGGGGGCAGAAAGTGACAGATCCTCAAGCGGAGACCAAATATCGGATACTGGAAAGGTACGGCCGAGACTTAACTCAACTAGCCCGGGAGGGACGGCTCGATCCGGTGATCGGTCGAGAGACAGAGATCCTTCGCCTCATGCGCGTCCTGGCCCGCCGCACCAAAAACAACCCCGTCCTTATCGGCGAGGCAGGGGTGGGGAAGACAGCCATCGTCGAGGGGCTAGCCCAGAGGATAGCCGCCGGCCATGTTCCGGAAAACCTCGTGGGCAGAAGGGTTGTGGAGTTGGATCTAGGAGGCATGGTGGCTGGCTCCCGCTTCCGGGGCGAGTTCGAGGAGAGGCTCAAGGCCGCCCTCCAGGAGGTACAGCGATCTCATGGGGGGATAATCCTCTTCATCGATGAGTTACACAACGTGGTGGGGGCTGGTGCGGCCCAGGGAGCCATCGACGCCTCGAGCATGATGAAGCCCGCCCTGGCTCGCGGGGAGTTGCAATGCATCGGGGCCACCACCCTCGATGAGTACCGCAACCACATCGAGAAAGATGGAGCCTTAGAACGCCGATTCGCCCCCATCTACGTGGAGGAGCCCTCGATGGAAGAGACTATCGAGATGCTCCAGGGCCTGAGGGAGCGGTATCAAGAGCACCACGGGGTGACCATCACCGATGAGGCCCTAGAGGCGGCGGCTAGACTCTCCCACCGGTATGTGACAGAACGGTATCTCCCCGACAAGGCGGTGGATCTCATCGATGAGGCGGCGGCGAAATTGCGCATCGATATGTTCGGGTTACCGGAAGAACTGAAAGAGAAGAAGAGCCGCCTCCAAGAACTCCAGGCCAAAGAGGAGGAAGCCTGGCAGAAGAGGGACTACGAGCAGGCGGCGTGGTTCAAGAGCGAGCGGTTGCAACTGGAGAGAGTGTACCAGGCGGAACTGGGCTCCTGGCGCAGGGAAAAGGGGATAGATGAGGTGGTTGACGAGGAGGATGTAGCCCAGATCGTAGCCGCCTGGACCGGGATACCGGTGAGCCGCATGATGGAGACGGAGGCGGACAAACTCCTCTCCATGGAGGAGAGGATCCACCAGCGGATCGTAGGGCAGGAGGAGGCGGTTTCCGCCGTGGCCGATGCTATACGGCGGGGCCGCTCCGGGCTGAAAGACCCCCGACGCCCCATCGGCTCCTTCATCTTCCTGGGGCCCACGGGGGTAGGCAAGACGGAGTTAGCCAAAGCGCTGGCCGAGTTCCTCTTCGACGACGAGGAGGCCCTAGTACGGATGGATATGAGCGAGTATCAGGAAAGGCATACCGTCTCCCGCCTCATCGGGGCCCCGCCAGGTTACGTGGGGTACGGTGAAGGGGGCCAACTCACCGAGGCGGTGCGCCGACGGCCCTATCAGGTGGTCCTCTTCGACGAGATCGAGAAGGCCCACGCCGATGTATGGAACACTCTCCTCCAGATCCTCGATGAGGGGCGGCTCACCGACGGCCAAGGGCGAACGGTGGATTTTAGGAACACGGTCTTGATCATGACCTCCAACATCGGGACCCAATACGCCCAACGGGGAGGCACTTTGGGCTTCCGCACCGGTGACGAGGGGGATGCGGACTCTGAGATGCAGGCCCAGATGCGGGAGCAATTGAAGAAGACCTTCCGGCCCGAATTCCTGAACCGAGTCGATGAGGTGATCATCTTCCATACCCTCAAACCGGAGCATATCAAAGCCATCGTGGACCTCCAGATGAAGGATATCCAGAAGCGTCTCCTGGAGCGGGGGATCGCTATAGAGTTGAGCGACAAGGCCCGAGATCTTCTGGTGGAGAAGGGTTACAACCCCTCTTTCGGAGCCCGGCCCCTGAAGCGGCTCCTTCAGCGGGAGGTGGAAAGCCCCCTCTCCAAGCGGATCCTGAAGGGAGAGTTGAAGGAGGGAGACGCGGTACTGGTGGACGCCGATGAGACGGGGATAGTGTTCACCAATAAAGCATAGCCGCACCTGATATGCCCACGCAGAGGGGTGCTCACCGTTGAGCACCCCTCTGGCTAGCCGATGATCCCCTCATTATGCCGTGATTAAAGCCTGCGCCACCCCGGCCGCCACGCGAGCGTTATTCTTGAGCAAAGCGATATTGGCCCTCAGCGTAGCCCCTCGCGTCAGTTCATTCATCCGAGCCAGGAGAAAGGGGGTCAACGCTGCTCCCCTCACGCTTTCGGCCGCCATCTCCAACGCCTTGGCCAACGCTTCCTCCACCAGGGTACTAGGCACCTCGTCTTCCTCCGGCAGGGGGACAGTTACCAGTATGGCCGTTGATAGCCCTAACTCATCCCGCGCCCGGGCCATCTCCGCCACTTCCTGGGGGGTATCCACCCTTTGCTCCAAAGGCAAGCCGCTGCTTCGAGAGTAGAAGGCTGGAAACTCACCGGTGCCATAACCGATAATGGGAACGCCAGAGGTCTCCAGCCATTCTAGAGTGGCGGGAAGGTCAAGGATCGCCTTCGCCCCTGAGCAGATCACGACCAGGGGGGTCTGAGCCAGAGCCAAAAGGTCGGCGGAGAGATCCCAGCCCTTGCCCCGATGGACCCCTCCGATCCCCCCTGTAGCCAGCACCCTGATCCCCGCTTTGTGGGCTAGATAGAGGGTAGCAGATACCGTCGTCCCCCCATCCCACCCGCGGGCTACGGCGGCGGGGAGGTCCCGAAGGCTCACCTTGCGCACCCCGCTTCCTCTCCCCAACCGCTCCACCTCCCCCCTGGAGAGCCCGACCTTGGGCCTGCCACCGATGATCCCTATCGTGACCGGGGTGGCTCCCCCCTCCCTGACGATCTCCTCCATGGCCTGCGCCGTCTCCAGGTTCTTAGGATAGGGCAAGCCATGGGAGATGAGGGCCGACTCCAGGGCTACAAGGGGTTTCAATGCATCTTTCGCTTCGTCACCGAACAGAGGATAAGCCATGCTGACCCCTCATAAAGTGACGCGCTGTTGAGCGCGAAGCCCTAGATCACCAACCGATCATAGAGCCGCTCTAGGCTGAGATCTGGACAGACGGTATCGACGGAGGTGAGGGCCAAGGTGGCAGCCGAGACGCCCAAGCGAACCGCCTCGGAGACGGGGAAGTCGTTTACCAACCCGTACACCACCCCAGCGGTAAGGGCGTCGCCAGCCCCAGTAGCATCCGCTACCTCGCAGTCTATGGCCGGGATATGGCCCTTCTCCTGGGAGGTGGCGTAACAGAGCCCCTCTTCAGCCAAGGTGATGATCGCCACCTCCACCCCCAAGGAGACCAGTTTCTGAGCGGCGGCGGTCGCTTCGAAGCGATCCCGGACAGGGGATTCAGAGAGGACCTCGGCTTCTTGTGCATTGGGGGTGATGATAGAGAGGTAGGAGAGGTGATCTTTCAAGCGGGGGGCCAAGGCTACTGATACCGGGTCCACGCAGACAGGGACCCCAGCCTTGGTGGCTAGGCGAAGGGCGGAGGCTATCGCCGCCGGGCTCAGGTTGGCATCCATCACCACCATCTTCGCCCCCCTGATAAAGCGCCGGCGGTCATAGATATAGCGAGGGGTGACCTCTTCTATGATAGCCATATCATCGATGGAGAGCCTCATAGCCCCCTTCTCATCTAGGACGGCTAGATAAGCCGCGGACCGCGATCGGGAACTAACTATCACTTGGCTTACATCCACGCCACCGGCCGCAGTCACCTCCAGGATATGCCTCCCCGCCTCATCGTCGCCCACGGCGGAGAGTAGGAGGGTGGGGACCCCCAAGCGGCCCAGGTTCTCGGCTATATTTCGACCCACACCTCCAGCACTGACCCGGATCTCGCCGGGGTTAGAAGTAGCGGGGATCAACCTCCCCCTTGCTCGGCCTTTGGTGTCGATGCTGGCCGCTCCAATAACCACTACCCGCGGCAACTCGCCCATTCCTGCCTTCTTTCCCTCTCGAAAAGGTGTGGCCTCCCAAAAAAGGGGGCTCGCTATGGCCCCCTTTTCTTCTATACGATCTTCTCCCTCACGATGGCGCTTGCGTAGTCCAAGGCCCACACCACGATGGCGATGGCCCAGACAGCAGCACCCGCTTCCCTATACATCAACAGGCGTATCCACTGTTGCAAGAGGTAGCCGATCCCCCCACCACCGACGAAGCCGATGATGGTGGACATCCGGACGTTAATATCCCAACGATAGACGGTGAAGGCCACATAGGGAGGTACGATCTGGGGGATTACAGCGTAGACGATGGTCTGCAGGCGGTTGGCGCCCGTGGCCGTGATGGCCTCGATGGGACCAGGGTCGATCGATTCCACGGCCTCGGAGTAGAGCTTGCCCAGGGCGGCGACGGAGTGGACAGCCAAAGCGAGAACACCAGCGAAGGGGCCCAGCCCTACCCAGACCACGAAGACTATAGCCATAATCAGGGGCTCTATAGAGCGGAGGATATTGAGGATAGTGCGGGTCAGGTAGTAGAACCCCATAGTGATGGGGGTGCCCCCCATCAGGTTGCGAGCCGCCAGGAAACTCACCGGGATAGCGAAGACGATGGCCACGGTGGTGGCCATGAGGGCCAAAAAGATGGTCTCCATCATCTTCTCCGCCACCAGGAAGAAGGTATGGCTGGGGTGGATGGTTCCTACCTCGCGCTTCAGCAGCGCCTGGACGCGACTCCTCTGAGGCCCCTTGCCTCTGGCCTCGCCGAAGGCCTCCGGCGCCACAATGGTGAGAGGCGGGATCCTTCCCTTCTCGTCGGTCTGGAAAGTAAGGTACTCGCCCTCCTGCCGAATCCGGCGCTTCATCTCCCCGGCCATATTGAGCCACCATATCTGGCCGCGGGAGGAAGGCCAGAAGTTGCCGCCTTCGATGGTGAATGTCTCCCCGACCTCCCCACAGGTCTTGTCCAGGATGATGAGATAGGGCTCATCCTCCAAAGGGGTGCCCTTTTCGGGGGGCGAATCGGAACAGGGCGACTCGAAGATGACCTCCGCCTTCTGGGTTTCGATGTCCCGCTCCAGGACGGCGGGTTGCAGAAGGTTGCTCACCAAGGGCTTGATGTCCGCCACATCGGTTATCAAGCGCATGAGTTTGATGTCGGTGACCTGCCAGCCGATGATGTACACGATGACGCCTATGATGAGGAAAGGCGGCACAAGCGATATCTGTCTCCCTTGAGCCAGGCTATAGGCGTCCCCGACGCCCCACAACCAAGCCAGGATGATGCCCACATAGAGAAAGGTGCTCCCTTGCCATTGTATCAGGAGCGCTGTGACTACGATGGCCAGGAGGAGGGCTGCTCCTTGGAGAGGAGCCCCAGCGTATATCTGCCCCAGGCCAGGGATGAGAGATAGAAATGCACTGAGAAGGGGTGACTTCTTGCCTTCCACGTTGCCCCCTATGTAACCGTTATCCGCTCGGCCTCCTGACCGTAGATCTCCTTAAAGCGTTGGTCGGTGATCTCATCAGGACGTCCCTGGAAGACCACCCGGCCATCCTTCAGCCCCACCACATTGGAACCGTAGCGACGGACTAAATCCAAGAAGTGGAGGCTGCAGATCACCGTTATCCCATCTTCGCGGTTGAGTTGTTCCAGGTACCTCAGGATGGAGTGGGCCAAAACGGGGTCCAGGCTGGCCACCGGCTCATCGGCCAACATGAGCCTGGGCTCCTGCATCAGGGCGCGGGCGATGCCCACCCGTTGCCGTTGCCCACCGCTCAGGTCATCGGCTCGCTTAGGGGCCAGATCGGTGATGCCCACCCGCTCCAGGTTTCGCATGGCCCTCTTCACTTCCTCCTGGGGGAAGCGGATGATGCTTTGCCAAGGGTTGACATACCCCAACCTCCCCGAGAGGACATTGGTCAGGACCGAAGAGCGCTCCACCAAGTTGAACTCTTGGAAGATGAAGCCGATGTGGCGCCGTATTTTGCGCAACTCCTCCCCCGAGGCAGCGGTGATATCCGTCCCATCCCAGACGATCCTGCCCTCGGTGGGCTCGATGAGACGGTTGATGCACCGGAGGAGGGTCGATTTGCCCGCTCCGCTGAGGCCTAGGATCACCAAGAACTCACCATCTGGCACCTCGAAACTAACGTCATCTAGGGCCAGAGTGCCGTCCTCATAAATCTTGGTCAGATGTTCTACCTGTAACAATATCCTTCTCCTTACACAGGTAGAGAAGGGGGAAAGCGAGATTCCCCTTCTCTACCCTTGCGCAAAGATCGCCTTTCCCTATTTGGCCAGTGCCTCGACGTCGACACCGGAGGCGTCGAGGACCGCCCGGAAATCGTCGTAGAAGGAGTCGTCCTTCTCCACCACCTCTGCCCAGCCGTATGCCTTCCCCATGGCTTCTACACCCTCGTCGGTGGCCATGATCTCAATGAAGGCTTGCACGATCTTCTCCCTCATATCGGCCGGGAATTCCTTTATGAACTGGAGGCCATCGTTGGGGATCTCCGGCGATTCGGCGATCACCACCGTCTTATCATAGACATCGGGGTAATCATCAGCGATCTTGTCCCGGCAGTCGATGTAACACGCGCCAGCATCGCAATCCCCTTGATAGACCGCCAGGGCCACATTGTCATGGGACCCCGCCTCTATCTGCTGGGCCAGGTCGGTGTCCGGGTCCACCCCCGCTGCCTTGACCATGATGCTGGGGATGATATAACCGGAGGCGGAAGCGGCATCTACCCAGCACATCGTCTTCCCCGCCAGGTCCTCCAGTTTGGTGATACCTGTATCGGCCCCAGCGATGATCTCACCGTTGTAGAAGGCCCTACCGTAGCGGACGCTGACCAAGGCCACATCGACGCCGTACTTCTCGTGGGCCAAGATGTAGGCGAAGGTGGCCAAGGTGCCCATATGGGCCTTTCCGGTGCCCATGGCCTCGATGACCGCCGAGTAACTAGTGGCCACACTGCCCTCGATAACGTAGCCCGTCTTCTCCGACAGGAGTGCCGCAATCTCCTCGGCGCTTTCAATGATCTCCGGCGTGTCCCCGGAGGGGACAAAGGCCAGGACGATGGGGTTATCTTTTGTCCCTAGGGCTGACTCCGCCGGCTTGCACCCGGCCAAAGGTACAAGCACCAAGAGCAAGGCCAGACCTAACAAAAGCACTCTATAGTTTCTCATCTCCTTAACTCCTTTTTGGCTCAGATTCTATCCGCTATCACAATTTGTACGTGGACTCTATCTATCACCTCCCTCCCAAAAGCGGTACCGCTCTTGACATATAATACTACAAATCCATTTCTTAGGCAAGCGCTAGATATGCCAAGTATTGACACCCTTACCTCAAGCCTTTATACTAATTAACCTTTTGCATATATAATATGTAGTAGTGATAGTAGGACCGGTTGAAAGGTGGAAAACCCTCTGTCATAGCCTGGCCCAGGCCCTATTCTGGTCTAGCAGTTGGTGGAGAAGGTGTGTAATGGATGGAAGGGAGCAGGGCGGGATGGTGATTAGAAGTGGTGATGGGCTCCATATCATGGTGTAAGCCCTGAGTTATCCCCAGACAAGAGAAGTTATCCACAGGAAAAGCGGGAGTTATCCACAAGTGTTGGGGAAAAGGCCTCCATTCCTTCGGATCCTTCCTTCACACTCTCACGGTCTTCAGGACCCAAAAGGGAACGGACAAGGCCCCTGGGAAGGGTTTCCGGTCTTAAGGAAGGGCATGGTAGAGCATCTCCTTGATGGAGAGCAACTCCCGCCGCAAGGAGTCCTCCTCGGCCAGGGAAGATATCTTCTCGTAGCCGTAGAGAATAGTAGAATGATCTCGGCCGCCCAGGGCCTTACCAATCTCCAAGAGAGAGGCGTCAGTCTCCTCTCGGGCCACATACATAGCCACTTGACGAGGGAGGGCCACGGCCTTGCCGCGGCGAGGGCTTTTGAGATCTTCCACCGAGACTCCATAGAATTGGGCTACCGCCCTTACGATCTCTTGGAGGGAAGGGGGGCGATGGGGAGCGATATCTTGGAGAGCGGCCTTAGCCACCTCCACGGTGAGAGGAGAGGCCATCATGCTGGCGTAGGCCACCACGCGGTTAAGGGCCCCTTCCAATTCCCGAATATTGCTCTGGATCTTACGGGCTAGAAAATCGATCACCTCCGCCGGGATGGGGCAGCCCGTCCTGGTACCCCGGCCTGGCGCGCCCTGGAACGTGGCAGGCCAGGGGGGCAGGCTCTCCGCCTTGAAGCGGAGGATGGCGGTACGGGTCTCCAGATCGGGGGGCTGGATGTCGGCGATCAACCCCCATTCGAAGCGGGAGCGCAACCTCTCTTCTAGGGTGGGGATCGCCTTGGGGGGGCGGTCGCTGGAGATGACGATCTGCTTATTAGCGGCGTGCAAGGTATTGAAGGTGTGGAAGAACTCTTCTTGAGTGCGCTCCTTGCCGGCGATGAACTGGATATCGTCCACCAGGAGGACGTCTATATGGCGGTATTTCAAACGGAACTCTTCGGTCGTCTGGTTGCGGATGGAGTTGATCAAGTCGTTAGTGAAAGTCTCCGAGGAGATGTAAAGAACCCTTATGTTCTTTGTGAGGGGCACATGACCGATAGCGTGGAGGAGATGGGTCTTTCCCAACCCCACGCCTCCGTAGAGGAAGAGGGGGTTATAAGCCTCAGCAGGCTTATGAGCCACGGCATAGGCGGCGGCATGGGCCAAGCGGTTGCTATTCCCCACGATGAAGGTTTCAAAAGTGTATCTGGGGTTAAGGGAGAGCGAGGATAGAGGGGGCGAAGGGAGAGCAGGCTCCTCTTCTGCGGATCCTGCCCGTCCTGGTACTTGCCGGGCCAGGGAAGGATCCTCAGGATCCTGAACGGACAGGAGGGGCGGGGAGGGTTGTCTCTGATGGGCCCTGACTATGAATCTAACTTCTACTGTGTGACCCAGAATGCCCGCCAGAGTCCTCTTGATGGTGCCCAAGAGGCGGTTCTCCAACCACTCTTTGGCGTAAGGGTTCTCCACCCCCACGACAAGAAGGCCGTCCTCGTAGGAGACGGCAAACGTCCCCTTGAGCCAGGTGTCGTAGGTGGCCCGGGTCATCTGGAGTTGCAGTTCACCCTGGGCGGCCTGCCAGATTCGATGGGCGTCCACGCGCTCTATGACCTCTCTTGGAGGGGCGAAAAAAGGCAGCATCCCAAATCGGGAGGGGGGCTTTCCTCAGGATGCCGAACGCACTAGGTTGTCCTTGATAAGTTTCGGTGGTACAAATTGTACCTGCGGGGTCTTAAGTTGGTGCCCTCACCTTGGAAGCAAAGCATCCTCCAAACGATGGAGCGCCACGAGGGATCTTTCCCCCTGGGGCAAAGCCGCCGGGCCAAGAAGCACCAGGACTCTCTGGGGGAAGAAGAGCCCGTTCCGCAAATCATTTTCTATTGTAGCAGAGAAGTTATCCTCTGACAATATGTTAGACCTTAAAATCTAAGGAGGAGGCCGATTTTTAAGGAAAGTTATGGTCAAGCGGAAGAGGCCGGTGGGCGGCTTCTTCCCCTCCCCGCGCGTTATGGCTTCTTGGTGAAGGGCATACTCTTCACCCTCTTGGCTTTCTTGCTGTTGGCGGCGGTGATGGCCTGGCTCCTCTATCTCGACGAGAAGGTGGTTCTAGGGATAGTTACCGATGAGCTCTCGGGGCTGCCCCTAGCCGGTGCTGTGGTCACCGTTGGCGAGACCGTCCAGGCTACCGATGACCAGGGGCGCTTTCGCTTTCAGGGTTTGAAGGGGGAGTTGAGCGTCTCCGTCCAAGCGGAGGGGTATCTGGAGACCAGGGGACGCATAGAGGTGGGGGGACTCTTCGCTAAGGAGTTCCCTTTAGAGGTGATCCTGCGCCCTAACCTCCTGGTAGGCACTGTGCGAGATGGAGAGACAGGCTCGCCTGTGCCTGGGGCCGAGATCTCTACAGGGAGGCAGATCACCTGCAGCGATACCCAGGGGAGTTTTACCTTTCGCCGCCTGAAAAGAGGGGCTACTCTCTCCATCGTCGCCCCGGGGTATGAGCCTGGGGAGGCGGTTTTTCGGGGAGAGGAAGCCCAAGTGATACACCTCCGGCCCCAGATCACGGCAGTAGAGGTGAAGGATGAGAAGGGGTTCCCCATCGGGGAAGCGGTCGTCTCGGCGGGGGAAGAGGTAGCGGAGGGAGGCCAGGAAGGGGTTTTCTTCCTGCGACGTTTGAAGGAAGGGGCCCAGATCTCTGTCCTGGCTGAGGGGTACTATGGGGCGGAGGTCATCTACGAGGGCCACTCGAAGTTGGAAGTAGTATTGCAGCGGAGCAGGGTAGTGGTGGCGGTCTATGACCTCTACACCGGCCAGCCGCTGCCAGGGGTGCTCCTATCCTGGGGAGACGACTCCTTCGTAACCGATGTCCAAGGGCAGAGCCAGATAGAGGGAGTTAAGACAGGGGATCGATTCCAACTGCAGGCGGACGGCTACGAGCGGGGCGAGGTGATATACAGTGGAGAGGGGATCATGGAGATCGCCTTGCGCCCCGATACCCTCCAGGGGGTGGTAAGGGACGAGAATACCGGCACCCCTATTCCCGATGTCGTCGTTCAGGTGGGGGAGAGGGTTTTTCACACCGATGCTAACGGGGGTTACTATCTGACCGATTTACCCGCGCAGGCGGTTATGACTTTTAGAGCCCCAGGGTTCAAAGATCTCCAGGTTGCGGCCCCCCATTCGGCTACCTTCGACGTGGTCTTGCAACCCCTGGAGGCCACCTTTGAGGCCAAGGGTATATACATCACTTTTGGCCTCTTGGCCTCGGAGGAGAAGGTGCGGGCTCTCATCGATATGGTAGCCCGCACGGAGTTGAACGCTATAGTGGTGGATATAAAAGGGGATTGGGGACGGCTAGCCTACCATAGCGAGAACCCACTGGCTCTAGAGATAGGGGCGGAACAGAAGGGGTGGATGGAGGTCCAAGAACTCCTCCGCCTCTGCCGAGAGCGAGGCATCTATACTATCGCGCGGCTGGTGGTGTTCAAGGACTCGGTCCTGGCGAAGGGGAGGCCAGATTGGGCCGTTAAGCGGCCGGATGGGGCGCTCTTTGTTGATGGAAAGGGCTCTTTATGGGTCGATCCCTTCCGCGAGGAAGTATGGGAGTATAATATCGCCATCGCCCGCGAGGTGGCAGCCCTGGGCTTCGACGAGTTACAGATCGACTATATGCGCTTCCCCTCCGACGGGGAGGCGAAAACCCTCCTCTACTCCCAGCCCAGCACTGAAGAATCCCGCTATCGGGCCATAGAGGGGTTCATGGCTCGCTTACAGGCGGAACTGGCCCCCCTGGTCTTCATCTCGGCCGATGTTTTTGGGCTCACCCCCTGGGTGGACCACGAGGCGGGCATCGGCCAGATGATAGAGAACGTAGCCCCCTATGTCGACTACTTCTCTCCCATGCTCTACCCTTCCCTTTACACAGAGGGGGTTTTGCGGTTTGAGATACCGGATCCAGCTCATCATCCCTATGAGGTAGTCTACCGCTCTCTTCTCTTGGCGGCCCAACGCACAGATACTAAGATCAGGCCCTGGTTGCAACATTACTCCTTCCACGGCGTTCAGTATGGCCTGGAGGAATATCGGGCCCAGAAGCGGGCGGCCTATGACGCCGGGGCTGACGGCTGGCTCTTCTGGAACGCCAGCGGCATCTACGAGGAGGCGCTCTTTCAAAATGATTAGGGTTGCAAAAGAGGCCACCCTCTGATAAACTAACCTGGTTTGAGAAAAGGAGGGGTATAGCATGGAACTAGCAGAGATGATACGCAGCATCCCCGATTTTCCGGTGGAGGGGATCCTCTTCAGGGATATCACCACCCTGATCAAAGAGCCTGACGCCTTTCAGGAGGCGGTAGACTCCCTGCTTGACAGTTGCGTGGGCAAGGAGATAGATGTGGTGGTGGCCATAGAGGCTCGGGGCCTCATCTTTGGGGCCCCCATGGCCTATGAGTTGGGGGCGGGCTTCGTCCCCGTGCGGAAGCCCGACAAACTCCCCTGGGAGAAGATCGCCGCCTCTTATACCTTAGAGTATGGGACCAACGTCCTGGAGATGCACGCCGATGCCATCGAGCCCGGACAGAGGGTGCTCATCGTGGATGACCTATTGGCCACCGGGGGCTCTGCCAAGGCCACGGCGGAACTAGTGGAGAGGCTGGGCGGAGAGGTGGTGGGGTTCGTCTTCCTCATCGAACTCACCGACCTCAAGGGGGTAGAAAAACTGGAAGGGTATGAGGTCTTCTCTCTGATAAAATATTGAGCGAGAGTGGCCAACTGATAAAAAAGCCGAGCGCCCAGCGCTCGGCTTTCCTTCGTTGGAGGTTGTTTCTCAGGGCGCTATCGTCTTCCGCTTCCCATACTGCCTCTCATACCACACCTTATACTCACCGCTCTTTATCTTCCGCCACCACCACTCGTTCTCTTTATACCATTTGACCGTCTTCTCCAGCGCTTCTTGGAAGGTATGGCGGCTCCTCCAGCCCAGGGCCTGTAGTTTGGTGGTATCCAGAGAGTAGCGGCGGTCGTGGCCCGGCCGATCTTCCACATATCGAATTAGGCTCTTAGGTTTCTTAAGAAACCTAAGAATCTGTTTGGCCATATCGATATTGCGAATTTCCACGCCGCTACCCACGTTGTAGATCTCCCCTATTTTCCCCTTGTGGAGGACGGTGTCTATCCCCTCGCAGTGGTCGATGACGTATTGATAATCTCGCATCTGCAACCCATCGCCGTAGAGGGGGAGAGGCAGGTCGTCGAGGGCGTTGGTGATGAAAAGCGGCACCACCTTTTCGGGGTACTGGTAGGGGCCGATGCTGTTGGAGCCCCGGGTGATGACCACCGGAGTGCCGTAAGTGGTATAGTAGGCTAGGCAGATGAGGTCCCCCCCCGCTTTGCTGGCCGCATAGGGGCTGCGGGGGCGCAGGGGGTCGCTCTCCACCGAAGAGCCGGTCGTCACCTCCCCATATACCTCATCGGTCGATATCTGGACCATCCGTTCCAGACCGAACTTCTTAGTGGCCTCAAGTAAAACATAGGTGCCGTAAATATCGGTCTGGATGAAACTGCCCGGCTCTAGGATGCTCCGGTCCACGTGGGTCTCCGCGGCGAAGTTCAAAATGATGTTGATCCCCTGCTCCTGGACCATTCTGTCAACGAGGGGCATGTCGCAGATGTCGCCCCTCACGAAGGAGTACCGGGGGTTATCCTCTAGATGGCGGAGGTTATCCGGGTTGCCGGCGTAGGTCAATTTGTCGTAGACCACTACCCGGTAGAGGGGATAGTTTTCCAGGATATAGTGGGTGAAGTTGGAGCCGATGAAGCCGGCTCCCCCGGTGACGAGTAGGGTTTTCAGGGCCTCCTCCTAGAGTTTCTTTCCCCGGCGGCCATAGGCTTCCCTCATCAGATCCTGGATATCCTCCACGGTGAGGAGATAGGTCTCCGTCTTCTTCTCGCCCCTTATGTCCTCGGTAGTGGAGACGCGACCCTGGAGGATAATCCCCTCCTCGGTCTCGATGAGACGGATGTTGGTGAAGCCGCTCTGGTCGATATAGTGGCCGATGGTCCTTAAGAGATCCTGGTAATCTGTCTTGGACAATCCTTGGAAGAGTCTCATCCCTGTCTCCTCTCCAGGAGTCTCTCCAGTTCGTCGTGGCTTAGGATCTTAGTTCTAAGGACAAAGTCGAACCCCTCGCGGGTGTTTATGAGGGCCCGCCCTTGAATTACCATACCTCCCTCCACCTCCAAGAGGCAGATATCGCGTAACCGTTCCTTCTCTGCATAGCGCCCCGCTGCCCGGAGCGCTTCCTCATAGCGTAACCTTCTGGGTTGGGGCTGTTCGGCCATGGGGACCTCCTTTAACCGGCAAATATCCGGGCTAGTTTCCTGGCTGCCTTTCGTGGTGAGGCGTACCTCTTCCATAGGTAGCGGAGCTTGCGCTTGAAGGCATTCCAGGGGGTGCGCCTTTGGGACTCCTCCAGAGCCCAATTGAGAAACTGGTAATCCTGGCCCTTTATCTTGGTCTCCGTGGGGTTGCGGCGGTATTGGTCATGACTGGTGATGAGGGAGAGGTTATTCTCCAGGCAGTACTCATAGAGGTCGCTGCCCGGATGGGGGGTGTAAAAGGCTGGGCTATAGTAGTCGGGGTCTATCTCCTTCAGCATGGAGATGGTATCTTTCACCTCTTCTTTGGTCTCTGTGGGGATGCCTAGCATGTAGTTGGCCCAGATCTTGACGCCGTACTTCCTGCAGATACGAGTCGCCTCTAGGTTAACCTGCCGGGTCGTCCCCTTGCGTAGAAAGCGCAACACCCGGTCGTTGCCGCTCTCGAAGCCGACGAAATAACCCCTACAACCGGCTTCAGCCATTAACTTTACCATCTCCTCATGGCGGACGATGATATCGGCTCGGCTTTGACAGAAGAAGGGTTGTTCAAACTCCTCTTTGTATCTCTGGCAGAACTCGGTCACCCATTCTCCATCCTCGGTGAGGGTGTCGTCGTGGAACATGAAACTGGCGAAATGATACCTCTCGCGTAGTTCCTTCAGTTCAGCCACGACGTTTTCGGAGCTGCGCCGGCGCACCTTCCGGCCGAAGAGGATCCGCTCCGCCGGCTGACAGAAGTTACAGTTGTATCGGCAGCCTCGCCCGGCGATGAGGGTCACAAAAGGCGGCGGCAACTCCTCCACAAAGGGGACCTCCGGGGAGTCGAGGGAGTAGCCGTAGCGTCGCCACTCTTGGAGAAAGAGGTCCCGATCCACGAAGGGCAGGGAGTCGAGGTCCGGCCGTTCGCCCTTCAGAACGCGTTGTGACGGTGGATTGCCGTCCTGGATGGCGTGCAATAGTTCGACGAAAGTTATCTCCCCCTCGCGGGTGACGATGTAGTCGATCTTTTGCTTCTCGACCACCTCCTCGGTGACGAGGGTAGGGTGGGGGCCGCCGACCACGGTGATAATCCGGGGGTCTGTCTCCTTGACCACCTCTATAGATTTCATGGCCGGGTTGTAGTCGACGCTCATCATGGTAACCCCCACCAGATCAGGCTGGCGCCTCTTGATCTCTGCCGCTAGATCGTCCCAACTGGAAAGGGCCCGCAGGTCGATGAGGTTGACCTGGAAACCATGGCTCTTGGCGCAGGCGGAGAGTTGCGCCAGGCCGTGGCTAATCCAGCCGGCTTCCATCCCCTGACCCAAGGAGTTAAAGCCGTA
>DMLA01000018.1:35736-43112 GCA_003453555.1 Chloroflexota bacterium
CTTCATCGGGCTTTAGTCTTGTTCTGGCTCTTGCGCGTGCGGCGAGAAAAGATATTAGAGCCAAAGCGATAATCGCACTGCCTATACAAACAGTTGTGCTCATCTCTCCCTTTTTCTACGAAGACCCCTAACTGCGCATCACTTCTTCCGTTTCCTTTGCCAGCGGGTCCTCTTTAGCAGTTTTTTATGCTTGTGCTTGGCTATTTTCTTCTTCCGCCATTTCTTGACGTTAGGCACTGCCCATCTTTCCTTCCTAAGATCTAGGGTAGTTAACCCTCTTTCTACAGTATCCCTACCTTACTATGGTCTCCCAAGGTCATCTTATAAGCCTTCGGTTTCTTAGGGGAGCGGGTGATCTCTACATACCGCCCGATGAGGCTGTCTTCGATCCGGCTCTCGACATCGATGATGCGGCTATGTTCCAGGACGATGCAATGTTCCAACTCCGAGTCTTCGATGAGGACGTGGTGGTAGACGGAGGTGAAAGGCCCGATATAGGAGTTGATGATCTCGCTCTCCTCGCCGATGATGGCTGGCCCGCGGATGACGCTGTTTTTGACTCGGGCCCCTCTCTCGATGGTCACCTTGCCGTTGACCTGGGAATCCTTGTCCACCTGCCCCTCTATGTGGGGCTGGAGTTCCTCTAGGACCAGACGGTTAGCCTCTAGGATGTCGCCCGGCTTCCCGGTGTCGATCCAAGCGCCGGCGATGATCTGGGGAGAGACTTTTAATCCCTGGTCGATGAGGTATTGGATGGTGTCGGTGATCTCCAGTTCGCCACGGGCTGAAGGCCGGATATTGTTCACCGCTTCGAAGACATGGTGGTCGAACATGTATATCCCGATCACCGCCAGATCGCTCTGGGGCGCCTGGGGTTTCTCTACCAGCCGCACCACCCTACCATCCTTCAGTTCCGCCACACCGAAATCTTGAGGGTTAGGGACCTTGTAAAGATGGATCTGGCAGGCCGGGGCCTCGTTTTCGAAGTTCCGCACCAGGGGCACGATGCCATCGCGGACGAAGTTGTCGCCCAAAAATAGGACGAACCGATCTTCTTGGATAAAATCTTGGGCGACTTTTACCCCGTGGGCGATGCCCAGAGGTACCGGCTGCTCGATGTAGGTAACTTGAGCCCCGAATTTGCTACCGTCTCCCACCGCGGCCATGATCTGGTCTTTGGTATCCCCTACCACTATCCCCAGATCGGTGATCCCCGCTTCCACCAGGTTCTCGATAGCGTAGAAGAGGACCGGCTTGTTGGCCACGGGCACCAGTTGCTTGGCCCCCGTATAGGTGAGGGGGTAGAGACGAGTACCTTTGCCGCCGGAGAGGATCAAGCCTTTCATAATGTACCCCCGATGAGGATAGAGGGATGGGCACCAGTTACAGGAGGCACCTTGAGCCCTCTACGCTTGTTTCTGTTCCGCATAATAGCGGTGGAGGCTGATGTCCATACGCACGTTATTGAGGACCGCCCCTACTAGGCGGGCGTTAACCTTCTCCAGGAGCGCTTTGGCTCGCTGGGCGTGATCCCGCTTGGTAGTGCCAGCGTTTATCACCAGTAACACCCCATCCACCTTGGAGGCCAAGACCGCCGCATCGGTCACCGCTATGATGGGCGGGGCGTCGAAGAGGACAAGGTCCGCCCTTTCCCGCAAGGTGGCGATGATCTCCTCCATCCGCCGGGAGCCCAGAAGTTCCGAAGGGTTGGGCGGGAGGGGCCCGCTGGGGAGCAGTTTCAGGTTCGGGACCGGTGTCTCTTGAAGGGGAGGGTTTTTGAAAGCCTCTTCATCGACGACCATGGTGGTCAGCCCTACGCCGTTTTCCACCTCAAAGATCTCATGCTGAGAGGGGCGGCGGAGGTCGCAATCCACCAGGATCACCTTCTTTTCTGCCTGGGCTAAGGTGACGGCCAGGTTGGCCAGGGTGGTCGATTTCCCCTCCTCGGGGCCAGCGGAGGTGACGACCATGGTTCTGAGGGGCTTATCTAGGCTGGAGAACTCCAGATTGGTGCGCAAGGTCCTATAAGCCTCGCTGATGGGAGAGCGAGGGTTGCTAATAGTGATTAGGCTCTCCTGGCGGTTGTTAGCCATTATCATCCTCCACATCAGTACGCATTAGTTATCTGCGGCGGAACCACCATCGCCGTCGAGGGGGGTTGGTGCTCCCTTCCCCGCTGGAGATGGTAGGGATGGAACCCAAAACCGCCACCCCCACATACCGCTCCATATCCTCTGGAGAACGGATGACATCAGCCTCCCGGTATTCCAGGAGGAGAGCGGAAAGAGCCCCTAAGCCCAGGCCCAAGATGGCTCCTGCTAAGAGCAAGGGTTTCGTCCGGGGCCAGTGTTGCCAGTAACTCCTGGCCTGCTTCAGGACCTCTATCTCTATCCTTTCGGCAGGGTCTACGCTCAGGTTTCTTTCCGCGTGATACTCCACGAACTCTTGGGCAAAGGCGTTGGCTACCAGTTTGGCCATCTCTCCATCGGGCAGGTCGGCCTCGACCTGGATTAAGAAGTTTTCCTCCTCGGGGGTGGTGTGCACCCGCTTCAGAAGCTCTTCCGGGGAGAGCGCCAGGGGTACCCGGGCCAGGACCCGTCGGGCCATAGCGGTATTGTGAACCTGGAGGCTGAATTGTGTTAGCAGTTGATTGGCCGATAAGACGATGTTGTAATCCCAGACCGCTGGGGTCACCTGGAGGGTGGCTTGGGCGCGGTAGACAGGTCTCTGGGTCTTGGCGAAGAGGAGAGCCCCCAAGGTGGTGAAGATGGTGATGAGGATGATGACCCCACCGCGCCTCCAGAGGAGTTGGGCGTACTTCCTCAATTCCATGATCGGTCCTTATCTGGCCCTCTCTGTTTATGCCGCCGCAGCGAAACACCGGCCCCCTTCTCAGGGTTTATGGCGGGGATGGTCCCTATCACCGCCACCCCTACATAACGCTCCACATCCTGGGGAGAACGGATGATACCAGCCTCCAGGTATTCAAGACCGAGGGCTAGAAGCCCTCCCAGCAGGAAGCCCAGGACGGCTCCCGAGAGGGCCAAAGTGGTGGGCTTTGGCCATTGCACGTGGCCCCACTTAGCGGGCTCCAGAACGAGGATGTCCACCTGATTGCGCCGATCGATGCCCAGGTTACGGGTGGCCTGGTATTCTGCGAAATCTGTAGCCAGAGCGTTAGCCACTTCCTGGGTCACCTCCGGGTCTGGCCAGTCCACATCGATCTGGATGAGGAACTCGTCGGCTCGGGAGGCCGCGCTGATATGTTCTAGCAACCTCTCGGGTGGGATATCTAACTCCAGCTGGTCGATGATCTTTTGGACCCGATCTGGGGTCTGGATTTGGAAGCAGAACTGTCTCAGAAGGTTCTCAGCGGCCATCGTCAATCCGAAATCTGGTCGGGCGGGGATCACCTGCAGGATGGCGGTAGAGCGATAGGTAACCTCCTGCGTCTTGGCGAAAACTACCGCACTAGCCGCGGTTATCACCGCTACCAAGAGGGTTATCCACCCTCGCTTGAGAAACACTCTGGCGTACCGCTTCAACTCCATTCTCGACTCCTAAGTCGGCGAAGACTATTTTACCACACCTTCCCCCAGCGGGCAAAGGGCTAGGGTCTCCAGTGACGCAACCGTTCCCAGATAGAAGGGGCGGGGATGCGGCCCAGAACCGGTATCCCCAAAGCCTCCACCTCTTTCGCCTCTCGGATAGTATCGTCCAGGTAGTCTAGGAGAAAGGCCAGCCCTAGGCCGGCTATGAGCCCCAAAAGGAGTCGGATGGGAAGATCGAGCCTTTCTCGCAAAGGGATACCCAGGGGGACGACCTTGGGCCCATCGAACACAGACATCTGGGGAGCCTCGCCTAGGAGGCGAGCGAAATATTTGGGGCTCTCCTCCCGCAAAGCCTCAACCGTGGCCTCGGCGATAGCCAGAGCCTCCTCAGGGTCATGCCAGGTGATCCGCAGGGTCAAAAGGCGATGGACCTTCTCTGAGGAGGTCGAGCCTTGGACCACCCCCGGGGGAACGGTTATCCCCTGTCCCACCAGCCGTCTGCTGACGCTATCGGCGATGACATCGCCGGTTACAAACCCGCTGAAGTCGTCCATCAGATACTCGGTGGCCAAAGCGGCATAGTAGCGGGGATCGAAAGCCCCCTGCTCCGAGGCGGGAAGGGGAGGTACGTCGATGATCAAGCGGACGTTGGCTTGGTAGAGAGGGACGGAGGGGGAAGGGAAGAGGAGGCTCGCTATTAAGGCCACCAGGGGTAGTAGGATGACCACCCACAAATTTCGCCTCATGATCTTCCCATATTGGCGGAGTTCCATACTACCCTCCTTTCCTCGTCTGGGCCCATCTCTCCTCTATGAACCCCTGAAGTTGGGCTTTGAACCTTTTCAGATCGTATTTGGCTGCATGAGCCCTTATAGTGAGGGGATCAAAGCGCCGGTCATCGAAATTCTTAACCGTCCTGGCCAGGGACTCAGCCGATTGTGGGCTGAACAAGAGGCCGGTCTCCCCCTCGACCACCGTCTCCAGGGCTCCACCGCCGGCGTAGGCGATGACCGGCCTCCCGCAGGCCATGGCCTCCAGGGGAACCAGGCCGAAATCCTCCTGACCAGGGAAGATGAGGGCCCGGCAGCGGGAGAGGTAATGAGTTAACCGCCCATCCGGTAGGCGACCCAGGAACTTGATATTCGGTCCAGAAATGGCTTTGAGCCTCTTTTCGTCTCTCCCCTCGCCGATGATGAAGAGAGGGAGCCCCAGGTTGTTGAAGGCCTGGATGACGATATCGATCCGCTTATAAGGGATGAGGCGAGAAACGATGAGGAAATAATCCTCAGGGCTACTTGCTGCCTGGAACCTCTCCGTGTCCACCGGCGGGTAGATGACGGTCGAATCCCGTTGGTAGAACCTCTCGATCCGCTCCCGCACCTCTTGGGAGATGGCCACGAAGTGGTCTACCCTATCGGCCGCGGCTCGGTCCCGGGGACGCAACCGATCTATTAAAAGGGGCAGAAAGGCCCGCATCAACCAGGGTATCCTCTCCCTTGCCACATATTCCTCATAGTTCCATAGGAACCTGGTGGGGGTGAGGCAGTAGCAGATATGCAAAGTACCTGGCGATCTCCTTACTCCGTGGCAGAAGGCGCTCTTATTGCTGATTATCAACTCGTAGCCGGAGAGGTCGAAACTTTCGAAGGCCCAGGGGTAAAGAGGCAGGAAGGGTTGATGATGCTGGTTTACGAAGGGGAGGCGGTTCAGCCAAGAGGGACGGATATCCCACCCCTGCCACTCCCTAGGCATCGCCTCTGGCCAATAGATGGAGGTGTAGATGGGGGCCCCTGGGTACATCTCGTGGAGGGCGGAGAGCACCTGCTCCGCCCCTCCGTATTGGTTTAACCAGTCATGGATGATGGCGACTTTCATAATCTGCTTTTTCTATTCCCCCATAATCCTTCTACGTATCATCTCATAATTAAGCACGGACAGGGTTTCTCGGCCTACTGTATCTCGACATACCGTCATCTGCTCTTCTATTGATTGCAAGGGTTGCTTCTTTAGCTCGGAAATCCTTTCCGCTATGCCGCTCCATAGTTGGAGCGCGATTTCCTTGTTCTGAGCTAGAGGGTACTCTTTGATTGGTTCGGTGGCCCAAAGATGAATTACGCCCGCTGCTCTAGAAATAAGGAATTCATAGGTGTCGTCATCTTTGAATCGCCATTTGAGAGCTGCCAAGGACAGGGCATTAGCGAGCAAGACATATGCATCACCTAGACGAGGATTCTTGTCAATGGCGATCTGACATAACCGAACAATCTCGGCTAGTTCTTGCGCAAAACGCCTCCTATCATCAAAGAGATAACGCAACTTTCGGTAGTGGTCGGTGGCCTCGTTAAATAGTCCGTCAGCGCTTTTGCCTATCACTGGAGCGAATAGGCCTTTCGACGGAGGCCGTTTTGGTTTTATTCGCTCCTCAAGATGCGGAAAATCCACATACATTGCTGCGAGGCTGTCTTCAACGAATTTGGCCTCTTCAGACCGGACGCCTAGAGCTCGCGTCTTTTCAAACAGAGTTATTGTTTTTTCAGCTGCTTCATCAATCGTGAGACCCAGGGCGCTAAGAGCTCTTTCTGAGGCCTCCGGATTGATCTCATAACCAGGTCCTACCACAGAAGCCATCCACTCTTGTAATTCTTTCACCCTATCTTCATATCTTGAGTCCGTGTATTGAGCATGGGTTAGCTTGCGATACACAGTCGCAAGCGCATAGGTGGATCTAGGATCATTTGGGCGAAGTTCTAGTAGTCTTTCGCCAAACCGAACCGCGTCAACGTAGCGGATGTCCTCCAGATAGAAGCTGCAAAGCATGTAGTAATAGACCCACTCATTGGGGCTCTTTCGGATCGCGGCTTCGAAGGCTGGAATGGCCCTTTTTCGAAGTTGAACCTCTGCATCTGGCTCCCAAGGCGGGATGCTCTCTCTAAGAGGCCTCAGGATACCGTTGGCTTTCCAAGCATCCCGTCCAAATAGATTCACAAGGCTGGGAGGTTTCCAGAAACTTAAAAGTTCACTTAAAGGGTTCCTTAAAAGGCCCATGGATTAACCCCCTACTTTGCCCTAAAGTATAACAAGCGAGGTGTTACCTATCAATTGCCTTAAGCCCTCCATCGTCGGCTCTATCTTTGGAGGTTCCTTGGTGGCCGCAATCGCGCTCTCCACGTCCTTGAGCCCGTTCCCGGTCACCAAGACGACTATCAACTCTTGGGGATCGATCTCGTCTGCTAGTTTAACCAGCCCGGCGAAGCCGGCGGCTCCGGCGGGCTCGGCGAAGATGGCGGCTTCTCTTCCCAGTTGCCTCATAGCCTCTAATATCTCCTCATCGCTCACGGCCACGTATTGGCCGCCGGTCTCCCGCACGGCGCGAAGAGCCTTCACCCTGTCCCGGGGGACACCCACGGAGATGCTATCGGCCAGGGTGTTGGGAATGATGGGCTCGAATTTGCCCGTTTCCCAAGCCCGCACTAGAGGAGCCGCTCCCTCTGCTTGTACGCCCACAAGTTTTGGGAGGCGCTCTATGAAGCCTAAAGCCAAGAGATCCTTGAACCCCTTATGCAAGCCGCCGATGATGCAGCCATCCCCCACGGAGACGAAAACCCTATCCGGGGCCTGCCAACTCAGTTGTTCACAGACCTCCAGGGCAGCCGTCTTTTTCCCCTCGGAGAGATGGGGGTTATAGGCGGTATTCCGCGAATACCAGCCGAACTCATCGGAGGCCCCAAGGCAGAGGTCGAAAGCCTCATCATAGGTGCCTTTTACCATGATCACCTGGGCCCCGAAGATCAAGAGTTGAGCCACCTTAGCCTTTGGGGCGCTTTC
>DMLA01000023.1 GCA_003453555.1 Chloroflexota bacterium
GCCGAATCTATAGAGGGCAACGCAGAGAAGGAAGGAGCAGTGGCCGTCTTCGTGGGCAACGCCGCCGACCAGATAGGGGAGGTCTTGAGCCTGGCCCCCTTCGACTGGGGGGTGGTAACTATGACTAAGGACCGGGTCTTGGTCTTGGGGCGGGATCAGTTCTGTGCAGGTTTGCTGCTCACGGAGAAGGCGTCACCGGCCATGGTCAGTAGTGAGGCGGCGAAAGTTCTCGCTCCCTAAACGACACTCTCCTTTGTCAAATTGAAGGGGCTGACTTGGTCAAGAAACAACTCTTGCAGGAGGGAAGAGAATGGATCGTATACTCCAAGATGTAAACGGGGTAGTAGGAGTGACGGGTTCCTTCGCCTGCGACGGGGAGGGGGAGGTGTTGGCTCGAGCCTTGCCCAGCGTCTTCGACGGGGCTACCCTCTCCACGGTGGCCCGTATAGCGGCGCAAACCGTCGCCGGATTGGAGACCGCGAGAAGGCGGAAGGTTACTGATATGGACCTAGTCTATGGCGATGGGAGACTAGTGGTTAAGAACCTGGGGAACGGCTACCTTTGCATCCTCTGCGTGCGCAACATAAACGTGCCTCTCTTAAACCTGACAGCCAACCTGGCTGCCAGGAAACTGAGCGAGAGGTTGAAAGAAGGGAAGAGAAAAACGACCAGATCTGTCGAATCACTCCCCCTTATCTCTGACTTTATCGAAGAGTTGCTGCAGGAGTTTGGAGACAGAGGGTTCGGCCGGGAGAACCTCCTTCAGGTTGTGCAAAAGAGGTTAGAGGGGATGCAGATCCAATACCCTCTTCTGCGAGGTGTAGAGATCGTGGATGGAAGGATGGACCTCTCCTCCCTGGAATCAGCCAGCGATGAGGAAATAAGGGAGTGCCTGGGGCTGCTGCTGGAGGAGATCTATCTCGGTTCTGCAGAGAGGCTGGGGCCCAAGGCCGCGCAATTCAAGTATAGCCAGGCTCGAAACGGTTTCTGGCTTCGGAATGAAGAGGCTTGTCAAAGGCTCAATCTAGCCCAAGTGATAAAGGCTATGGGGGAGGAGAAAGGCTCCCCTCCTCTTGCGGGAGTAGAGCTCAAACTCTAAGGGGGACCGTCTCATTGTCTGATATGCCACCTTCTTGGCACAAGATAGCCAAGGCGGCCAAGGAGGTTCTCTACGGTATGACCCTCCACGGTTTCATGCGTTTCAATCTGCAGCAGAAGGGACATCTCGAGAACCTCCTCATCATCGTGACTTTTGGCGACCTTTTAGGTGTGCCCATCATGCCTCCCTACTATGCCCTGCGCTTAGTCCCTTATTTTATTCCCCAGATGAAAACCTGGCCTCGGCGCATCCTGCGGGAGAGGGATTTCACCGACTTTTTAGGTTAGATCATCTTGGAGTGAAGGAGGAGGAGAGTGGCTAGCGGTCTCTTTCTAACCGATGCTCAATCCGCCAAGATAGAACGCCATCTGATTCATCTGCATAGTCGTGCACAAGCGATCTGTACCCTCTTAGCGGACATCAGTGGGCAACTCATCAGTGCGGTGGGGGCGGCACCGGGGACCGATTCGGTGACCCTAGCCGCCCTAGCAGCCAGTAATATGGCTGCTACCGCGGAGATGGCTCGGCTGGCGGGCGAGCCCGATTCCTTCTCCTACCTCTTTCATGAAGGTAAGGAACGGAATATCTATATCACCGCCGTAGGAGATACCTTTCTCTTGGTGATCCTCTTCGACCACTCCAGCCAAATCGGTTGGGTACGCCTCTTAGCCAAAAAGACGGCTCTGGAACTGTTAGAAGTGGTAGACGAAATCCAAGAAGCCGGAGAATCGCCGGGCACGGTAGTAGATACCGATTTCGGTGAGACTCTGGCTAACCAACTGGATCAGGCCTTCGAAGCCTGGGACTAGCGTGTTTATCAACTGGAAGCTACGGGAACTCAACCTGAAGATCGTATATTATGGTCCGCCTCTCAGCGGTAAGACCACCAACTTGGTATATATCCATTCCAGGGTCAATCCTCGCCTGAGAGGCGAACTGATCTCTCTGAAGACCAAGGAGGACCGAACCATCTACTTCGATTTCATGCAGATGGAGATGGGACGGATAAAGGGTTTCAAGCCCAAATTCAACCTCTATACCGTGCCCGGCCAGGTGATCTACGTCGCCAGCCGCAAGTTGGTCCTACAGGGCGCCGATGGCGTGATCTATGTGGCCGATTCCCAGGCTGACAAGTTGAGGGCTAACATAGAGACGATGCGGAACCTGGAGGAAAATCTGCGAGAATTGGGGTATAATCCCTTTGAGATCCCTTTGGTCCTCCAGTTCAACAAACGGGATCTACCAGACGCTATCCCGGTCGAGGTCCTCCGCTCCTACCTAGCCAGAGACGGATGCCCTCAGTTCGAAGCGGTTGCCATCCGGGGCCAAGGGGTGATCGACACTCTTAAGGCAGCCATCAACCTGGTGGTAGCCCGGATCTAAGTTGGAGGGAGAGGCGTGGAGAAGGAGCAACCCCAAACGGTTTTTGAGGAGGTTCTACATCGGATGAACGAGGCTGGGGGTTTCGAAGCCTCGGTCCTGGCTAGTGGTGACGGCTTGCCTATCGCTACCGCTCCCTCCGATTATAACTTCCAGACCATTGCGGCTATGGTAGCGGTCTTAGCCAGCGCGGCGGGGGAGACCCAGTCGAGGGTTGGCCTGGGCCAGTTAGACGAGGTCTCCGTCCTGGCCGATGACCGTATCCGCTTGGTATGTCGCTATTTCACCACCGGTGGAGAAGAGTTCATATTGGCTGTGGTCGTCCCTCCTAACGGCTACTACCGCCGGGCCACTAATAGCGCCATTCGAGAGATCAGACGGGCTTGGCATAGTTAGTCAATTGGGCCACGGGGTAGAAGGTCCCGACCGATGGTCGGGATCTTTGCTTGCACCGCCTTTCCCTGGTATAATGGGGCAGAAATGAAACGCCTGCTTCTTTTGGCTACCCTTTTCGTCTTAGCGGTATCTTGCCAAGGCTCCTTCACCCCAGAGGCTACTCCCAGCCCCACGCCCCCCAAGCCCTCTCCCCACCCCGTCGCCGAGGCGTTCCTCGCCGCCTGGGAGGAAAGGGCCTATACCTCCATGTACGGCTTTCTCTCCTCGCCTTCAAAGGCGACTGTCAGCGAGGAGAAGTTCATAGAGCGGTACGAGGGGGTCATGAAAGAGGCCACGGTCACCTCCCTCTCCGTCGAAGTCACGAGGGTCGAAGAGAAGGGCACGAAGGCGGAGGCTAGGTTTCTAGTAACGCTACGCACCGTTCTTTTGGGCGAGTTTCTGGTGGAGAACACCTTGCCTCTCGTTTGGGAAGAGGGATGGAAGGTAGAATGGTCGCCCTCTCTTATCTTCCCCGATCTGAGCGATGAGAATTTGGTCTATCTAGAAAGGGAACTCCCCGCCAGGGCCAATATCTATGCCCGGAACGGAGAGCCCTTGGCCATCGAAGGGGCTCTAGTAGTGGTGGGGGTCATACCGGGCCAAATCCAAGATGAACCCCGGCTCCTTTCGGAGTTGAGTCGCATCCTGGGGATGAGCCAGGGGGAGATAAGCGAAAAGTATCACACCGTGGGCATACAGCCCCACTGGTGGGTACCCATCGGGGATATCACCTTCGAGGAGAGCATCGAGTATAGGGAAACCCTCTCTTCCTTGGCCGGGGTATCCCTGCGGGAGAAGCCGATAAGGACCTACCCCCAGGGGACCGTGGCGGCCCATATCGTGGGGTATGTGGGGGAGATCGATCAAGAGGAATTGGCCTCGCTCTCCGATGAAGGGTATCGAGATGGCGACAGGGTGGGCAAGACCGGCCTGGAGCGGTGGGGGGAGGGATACCTGGCTGGCCGGATGGGAGGGGTTCTCTCCGTCGTCACCCCTCAAGGGGAGGTAGTGAAGGTGATCAGGGAGTACCTCGCCCGCCCCAGCCGCAGCATCTACACTACGATAGATCTAGGTCTGCAGAGGGTGGCGGAGGAAGCGTTGGGCGATAAGACCGGGGCTATCGTGGCCTTGGACCCCTATAGCGGCGAGATCCTGGCTATGGTAAGCCATCCCACCTTCGACCCCAACCCCCTGATTCGAGGATTGGACGCCAGCGAGTGGCAGGCTCTCCTAGGGGACCCTGGACGACCCTTGCTCAACAGAGCCACCCAGGGAGCCTATCCCACCGGCTCCGTCTTCAAGATAGTGACCGCCGCGGCGGCGCTCACGGCGCCGCCGGAGGGAGCAGGCTTCGACCCTTCGTTCACTATCCAATGCACCGGCTCCTGGCGAGCGCCATGGGGTCGGGTCTATACCGACTGGGCCGCTCATGGCCCTAGGGATTTCTTCTGGGCGATCGTCCGCTCCTGCGACGTCTTCTTCTTCCAGATGGGGTTGAGCCTGAATAGCGTAGACCCTTGGTTGCTACCCAGGTTCGGGCACAAACTGGGCTTTGGGGAACTGACGGGCATAGAGGTGGACGAGACGGAGGGGCTCGTCCCCGACCCCGCATGGAAGGAGGTGGGGTTCACCGGCGTGGGGAACCCCTTCTGGGTGCCAGGCGACGCGGTGAACTTGGCCGTGGGACAGGGGGACCTTCTGGCTACCCCCCTCCAGGTAGCCAACATGATGGCCGCCATAGCCAACGGGGGCACACTCTATCGGCCCCATCTGGTGCTTCGTCTAGGAGCCACACCCAGGGGGGAAGAAGAGGTCTTCGAGCCAGCGGAGATAGGCAAACTGCCCCTTTCGCCTGAGGATCTGCAACTGATCCAGGAGGCTATGCGAGAGGTGGCTATGAACCCCCGGGGGACGGCTTACTACACCTTCAAAGATTCCCCCTTCCCGGTGGCGGGGAAGACGGGGACGGCGGAGGCCCCTCCGGGGAACCCCCACGCCTGGTTCGCGGGATATGCCCCTGCCGATGACCCCCAGATAGCGGTGGCGGTAGTGGTGGAGCACGGCGGCGAGGGCTCCGTCGCTGCGGCACCTATCTTGCGCAAAGTAGTGGAGGCGTATCTTTTGCCTCCTGAGACAGAGAGCGATTAGCCTACTTTTAGAAAGGGCCCAGAATGGCTCTTCAAATCGGCTTAATCGGTTTGCCCAATGTGGGTAAGACTACGCTTTTCAACGCCCTCACTGGGGCCAGGGCCCCGGTGGCCCCCTACCCTTTCACCACTCTTGATCGGAATGTGGGGGTGGCCACCGTCCCCGATGAACGGCTGGAAAAGATCGCCGCCCTGGTGAACCCAGAGGAGATCGTACCCACCACCATCGAGTTCGTGGATATCGCTGGCCTAGTGAAGGGGGCCAGCCAGGGGGAAGGGCTGGGCAACCAGTTCTTGGGACATATCCGCGACGTGGATGCGGTCTGCATGGTGGTACGCTGCTTCTCCGCCGCCGACATCCCTCACGTGACCCCAGAACTGGACCCCAAAGATGATATTGAGGTGGTGGGGTTGGAGTTGGCTCTGGCGGATCTAGCCACCGTGGCGAGGCGGCTGGAGAAATTGAGACGTCAAGTGAAAGGGGGTAAGGGGGAGTACGAGGAGGAACTTGAGTTGTTGGAGCGCCTTCACGAGGCCCTAAGCCAAGGCAGGCAAATACGTAAGTTGCCCTTAAACGCGGAGGAGAAGGAGATACTGAGACCTTTGAACCTACTCACCAGCAAACCCAGATTATACGTGGCCAATGTGGATGAAGAGATGCTCCCCTCTGGGAACGAGTTAGCGGCAGCAGTGAAAGAGTCGGCCGATGCTGAAGTGATCGTTCTCTGTGCCGAGTTGGAGGCGGAACTCCTGGAGTGGTCCCAGGAAGAAGCCCAAGCCTACAGGGAGGAGTTGGGGCTTGAGGAGCCGGGACTCAACCGCCTTATCGAGGCCAGTTACCGGCTCCTCGACCTAGTCACCTTTTTCACCACCACCGGAGGCCGCGAGGTCCGCGCTTGGACGGTACCACGAGGCACCCCCGCGGTGGAGGCCGCGGGGAAGATCCATAGCGATATGAAGAAAGGCTTCATCCGGGCCGAAATCATATCGTACGAAGATCTCATGAAGGCTGGTTCCTTTGCCCGGGCTCGAGAGAGGGGACTCTTGCGTCTAGAGGGGCGCGATTACCAGATACGAGAGGGAGACATCGTCCATATCCGATTTCACCTCACCTCTAGCCTTGCCCAGACGGGGTGTCCATGATATAATTTGCCCTTGTTGATAACCTTTCTGCTCCGAGGTGGACTCGGGGCAAACCCGTGGAAAGGAGATTAGATTGAGAGAGTACGAGTTAGTCTACATCGTTCGCCCTGATGTAGAAGAGGAGGCTCTAGAAGAGATAAGCAAGAAGGTCGATCGGGTTGTGACCGGTAACGGCGGGCAGGTAACGGAAGTGAAACGTTGGGGCAAACGCCGCCTAGCCTACCCCATCCAGAAGTTGAAGGAGGGGTACTATGTATTGAATCGAATCCAGTTGGAACCCCAGATGTTGAAGGAGGTGGAGAGAAATCTAACCTTATCGGAGGAGATCATTCGCTATCTAATAGTGCGGGTCTAGAGAGGCGGGTTTGAGGAAAGGAGTGTACAGGGATGACGAGAGGCCTTAACAAAGTGATGATCATCGGCAACCTAGGGAGCGATCCAGAGATGCGTTACACCCCCACGGGGCGGCCGGTAACCTCTTTCAGCGTGGCCACCTCGAGGAGTTGGGTCACCTCTGAGGGCGAGCGGCGAGAGGCGACAGAGTGGTTTCGAGTAGTAGCCTGGGGGAACCTAGCCGAGATATGCAACAGGTATCTCGGCAAGGGCTCCCGGGTTTATGTGGAGGGAAGACTCCAAACCCGTAGTTGGGAAAATCAAGGGCAGAGGCATTACCGCACTGAGGTCGTAGCCAACGAGATGGTTCTCTTGGACGCAAGGGAGCCAAGGTTGGCGGAGGAGGAAGGCGTAGAAGATGATTCCGTGGTGTAGAGTAATTGCCTCCGTAAAGGATCCCTGTGGGAAACGAGGGATAACTAGGCTATGAGGAGGATATGTTGAGAGAAGAAGAGGAAGAAAGGCGTCCAAGGGAGCGGGTCGTTGAGCGCAGAAGGTATCCCTCTTCTCGGCGGAGGAGTTGTTTCTTCTGCATGGAGAAGATCAAAGAGATAGACTATAAAGACGCGGATTTTTTGCGCCGATTTCTAACCGACAGGGGAAAGATCAAGGCCCGACGGAAGACGGCCGTCTGCGCCCGTCATCAGCGCCAATTGGCGGTAGCCATCAAGCGGGCTCGCCATCTGGCTCTTCTACCCTTCACCGCCGAGCATGTGCGGGGCAGCTAGTCTCCGCTAATTCAAGGGAGAGGCGTAGCGCGCTTTGCCTATGCCTCTCTTGTTGCTAAAGGTGGTATGGCCAAGCGAAAGGTCAAACGAGAACCTCCCCTCACGCGGAAACAGATCTCCCGCCGCCAGAGGGAGGAAAGACAAAGACGACTCATACTCTTGGGAGCAGGGGTTGTACTCCTTTTGGTGTTAGGTATCCTGAGCTTCGGCTACTACGAGATGATGTTCCGTAAGCCCGCCTCCCCGGTAGCGGTGGTCAATGGGGTACCTATACGTACCGATGAGTACCAAAAGATGGTCATCTTCCAGAGATTCACGCTAGATCAGTACCGCCTAAACCTAGAGAGACAACTAAGCCAGTTAGATACCAGCGATGAGATGGCAGCTGCCATCGCCAGCCTCTTTCAACAGGAGTTGGCACGGTTAGAATTCCAGCGAGCCCAGATCCCCTCCCAGGCATTGGAGATGATGATCGAGGATGAGTTGATACGACAGGGGGCTCAGGAGCGGGCGATAACCGTCACCGAGGAGGAGATAGATAGAGCCATCGAGGAGAGTTATGGCTACCAGCGAGAGCCCGTTACCCCTACAGTGACTCCTGCCATCACCGCTACCGAACCCATCACCCCTACCCCCACCCTTCCCCCCGTAACCAAGGAACAGTTCGAGCAAGTGTATCAGCAAAGCCTGGCGGCCCTAGCCAAGGTGGGGATCTCAGAGGGGTTCTATCGGGATATAGTACGGCGAGGCTTGTTGCGCTCCAAGATGTGGGAGGTGATCGGGCGGGACACGCCCACCAGCGAGGAGCAGGTCCGCGTGCGGCGCATCGTTTTGGAGACAGAAGAGGAAGCCGAAGCTATTCGGGAGAGGTTAGAGGCAGGGGAGGATTTTGCCACCCTGGCTCAGGAACTTTCTATCGATGAAGCCACCAAGGAGAACGGCGGAGATGTGGGGTGGATGGCTTTCGACGAGCGAGACATCTCCTTTAGCGCGATGGCCTTTCAGTTAGAGGTGGGCGAGATAAGCCAGGTAATAGAGACAGCGAGGGGCTATGAGATCCTCAAGTTGGAGGAGAAGGACGACGATAGAGAACTAGACCCCGCGGCACTTGAGAGGCGGAAGAACACAGCCTTCTCCAGATGGTTGAACGACCTCAAGGCCGAGGCGACCATCGACAGGTACTGGTCTGAGGAGAAAGTCCCGCCCGATACCAGTGCTAGGTAATCATAAGAAAAGATGCGCCTATCCAAATGCTGGGAGGGGGTGGCCACCACCCCCTCTCTTTTGCAACAAAACAGCCTCTAGGAGGCCGAGTCTTACCGTTCTCGTCTTCGCCTCTTGAGCTCTTCTTCTATCTCTTTTCCCCGCCTCCTTAGCCCCCGCGCATGATCTAGTTTCTCCAGCATATCTTTCATCTCGCCATCGTGGACGAAGCGATGCATATGGACTGTCGAGGAGAGAGCCCGTCGGTATTCTGTCCAGGCCCGGTCGTGCTCCTCCCGAATTCTGCGGCGTTCTAATTCTAAATCCTCTTCGCTCATCTCCGATACGGCGGTCATCTATCTCTCCCTATCATCCCATCTGGCGGCGGGCTTCTAAGACGTTCTTGAGGCTCTCGATCTTGGTGAGAACGCGGCTCAACTGAGCCATATTGGCGATCTCCAAGGTGGCGGTGATCACCGCCATATGATCTTTCTTACTGGTGGTGACGTTGGCCGCAGACATATTCACATCCTCAGCCTCGACGATGGTGGCGATATCCTTGAGAAGCCCCTTGCGGTCGAAGGCCACCACCTTGATCATCACCGGATAGACCTGTTTCCTATCCGTTCCCCACTCTACTTCTATCAGTCGCTCCTTATCGGTCCGGCGGAGGATGTTGCCACAATCGTGCCGATGGATGGTGACGCCATGTCCCCGGGTCACGTAGCCTACAACCTTGTCCCCAGGCAGAGGGTGGCAGCAACGAGCCACTCGAGTGAGCAGGTCCCCCGTGCCCAGCACCGTTATGCCGGAAATAGGAGGAGTTGGTGGAGCCACCGTGGGTAGCTCTGGTTCCTCCTCTTCTCCTTTCTCTACCAATCGGGTTGCGATCTGCTGGACGTTTATGTCCCCATATCCGATGGCGGCGAAAAGGTCTTCTACCCTTTTGAAGCGGAAAAGACGGGCGACATCCTCGAAGCTCTCCTCTATCCCCAATCGCTTAAGTTCCTTCTCCAGTATCTCTCGCCCCTGAGCGATACTCTTCTCCCTCTCCTGCCGCCTGAACCACTGACGTATCTTCTGCTTGGCGCGCGAGGTGACGACGTATCCCAGATGGGGGTTGAGCCAGTCGCGGCTGGGCCCACCCCTTTTGGTGGTGAGTATCTCCACCTGGTCGCCGCTCTGAAGCCGGTAGTTGAGGGGCACCAACTTGCCGTTGACCTTGGCCCCCCGACAACGCTCCCCTATCTCCGTATGGATGCGATAGGCGAAATCGATGGGGGTGGCTCCATCGGGGAGGTCGATGATGTCCCCTTTAGGGGTGAGGACGTAAACCTGCTTAGGGAAAAGGTCGGTCTTGAGGGAATCGATGAACTCCCGAGCGTCAGCCAGTTCCTGCCGCCACTCCATAAGCCCTCGCAGCCAGGCTATCTTCGCCTCCAGGCTAGTGTCTCGCCCCACATGTTCCTTGTACCGCCAATGGGCGGCGATACCTAACTCCGCTGTCTGATGCATCTCCCAAGTACGGATCTGTATCTCCAACGGCTTACCCTGGGAGCCCACAATGGCCGTATGGAGGGAGCGGTACATATTATCCTTGGGCATGGCGATGTAATCGTCGAACTCCCCGGGAATGGGCCGCCAAAGGGTGTGGACGATACCCAAGGCGGCGTAACAATCCTTCACCTCGTCTACAATGATACGCACCCCCTGCACATCGTAGATCTCATCGAAGGACCGTTCTTTGGTCTTCATCTTCTGGTAGATGCTGTAGATATGCTTAGGACGTCCCGTTATCTCTGCCTTTATCCCCTCTTCGGCCAGCCGCGCCTTAAGGGTATCGATAATAGCGGTGATATGCCTCTCCCGGCTTCCCCTCCGCTCGGCGATGAGTTCGGCTATCTCTTGATACTTATCTGGGTCCAAAGACTGAAGCGCCAGATCCTCCAACTCCCATTTCATCTGCCAGATGCCCAGCCGGTTGGCCAAGGGGGCGAAGATCTCCAGCGTCTCTTGGGCGATCTTCCTCTGCTTTGAGGAGGGTAGGGCCGCCAGAGTACGCATGTTATGGAGCCTGTCGGCCAGTTTGATGAGCACTACCCTAACATCATCTACCATGGCCAGGAACATCTTGCGCAGGCTCTCCGCCTCCTCTTCTTCCAGACTCTCCCAGGTTATGCGGCTCAGTTTGGTGACCCCATCCACCAATCTGGCTACTTCTTCACCGAATTCCTGGCGAATCGTCTCCAAGGGGGTCCCAGTATCCTCTGGCACATCGTGCAAAATCGCCGCGGCGATAGTAACCGGGTCTAAACGGAGATCGGCCAAAAGAGCGGCCGTCTCCAAAGAGTGTTGAACGTAGGGCTGCCCAGAGGCCCGCATCTGACCATCGTGCGCCTGGGAAGCCACCTCGTAGGCCCGACGGATCAGGTCTGGGTCGCATTGAGGATAGTACTCTTTCACTGCCTCGATTAAGGTCTCGATCTCCATCTCTCTTCTAGTATATCGCACCAAGGTAGATTCTGCAACAGATCAAATAGGAAAAAGGTATCCTTCCCTGGGGAGGGGCAATAATATATAATAGAGGGCGAAGAGGGTCTAAGGAGTATAGATGAAACCGATAATCATCGGGGTGGCGGGGGGTACCGGCTCCGGGAAAACCACGGTTTCTGAGGCCATCTTGGAGCGAGTAGGAAGAGAACGGATCACCTATATTCAACACGACTCCTACTACAAGGATCTAAGCCACTTGCCTCTTGAAGAGCGCCATAGGATCAATTTCGATCACCCTGACGCCCTAGATACCAACCTCCTAGTAGAACACCTCGAACGGTTGCAAACCGGCTCCCCGGTAGAGGTACCGATTTACGATTTCACCACCCATACGCGGAGAAGGGAGACGAGGAGAGTGGAGTCAAGAGGGGTGACCCTGGTAGAGGGGATACTCATCTTCACCGATAAGGCTCTAAGGGAACTCATGGACATAAAGATCTTCGTAGATACCGATGCCGACATCCGTTTCATCCGGCGGTTGCAGCGGGATATTACCGAGCGAGGACGGACCATGGAATCGGTGATCCGCCAATATCTGGGGACGGTACGCCCCATGCATCTGGAGTTCGTGGAGCCCAGCAAACGGTACGCGGATATCATCATCCCCGAAGGGGGATTCAACGTCACAGCCATCGATATGGTAGTGGCCAGGGTAGAGGCGATGATGGGGAAGAAGGGGTCTTGAGATGATGAGTGTGCCGCTTTTTCATGGGTGCTGGCGCGGCTACGGTGTTGGCAGAAGTGATCGTCTTCTTTTTATGTCTCCGTCGCATTCGACTCCCGTTTCCGCCAAAGCGTTTCCTTAAACAGGCAGGAGGAGTCTTATCTAGTGGCGTAATTATGCTTATGGGATGGCTCATAGCCGCTCCTCTGGGGATCTTCAGCTAGTTGTTGATCGGCGTAATGGTTTATCTGCTCGCCTTACGGATGTTCAAGCTGCTTTCTCGAGAGGATTTGCGACTATTAGCAGGCATCATAAAATGAAGGTGTTGGATTTGTTTTCGAGCAAAGAGCATTGGGATCGCTACTGGGGGGAAGAGGTATCGAGCGAGATTCACAAAGAGTTACTACGGCAGATTTTTTGCCGCTTAGATGTAACGGGCCAGATGATCTTGGAGGTTGGTGCTGGCGGGGGTTTAGATAGTATCGCCCTTGCTGAGAAGGGGGCAAAAGTTATCGCCTTAGACTACTCATCTACTGCGATAGATAAGATCGCTAGCAACGCCGCTGCGCACGGTGTGCACCTTTGCCTAGTCATTGCTGAAGCCCATAACCTCCCTTTTGCTAACGACTCCTTTGATCTGGTTTTTCACCAGGGTCTATTAGAGCATTTCGCTAACCCGCTCAAATTGCTGTTGGAGCAAAACCGGGTCATTAAGAAGGGCCGGTATATTCTTGTCGATGTTCCTCAGACATATAACCTTTATACTATAGAGAAGCGCATAGCGATGCACCGCGGCAGGTGGTTCACCGGTTGGGAAAGAGAGTTCACCATAGGCGAGCTGGAGAGTCTGCTAAAGACAGCGGGCTTTGCCCTTGATGGCGCTTATGGCTGGGGGTATTATCCCGCCCTTTTTGGGTGGTTGCGCCGCACGGCCTGGCTGCATCGGAGGGCACAATACATACCTTGGTTCCGCCCTCTTGTAGCCCTACTCGATGCTTGGTGGCGGTTCGTGGAGGATACCAGGTTACCTCTATACTACTTGAAATCGATAGGCGTGATGGGGAGGAAAAACTGATGCGTATCGCCATAGATGCTCGACCTCTACACCAAGTTGGTGCAAGCCACCGAGGGATAGGGCGCTACCTTTACAATCTCATCAAGTCCCTCTTGAGGTTGAACGGAGATCACTCTTTCCTCTTCCTCGTGCATCGAGGGAACGGGGATATCCTCGATCTCGAAGGGGTGTCAACCGCTGCGCGCTGGAAGTTCCTGCCCCTCATCCCACCGGAGAGGAAGATAATACCCCTCTATTGGTTTCTAGATCGGCTTCTCCTCTCCTCAACCTTGGTTAAGGAGGGGATAGACCTCTTCCATGCCACGGGTTTCTCCGAACCCCACTTTGCCACCGTGGCCCCCTCGCCTCACTATGGGACGGTCCTCACTGTTTACGACCTCATCCCCTGGCTCTTCCCTACCCACTATTATCGGACTTTTCAAGCCCGATTGGTACGAGGGTATCTTTACCGCCTCCGCTTGAGGGCGGTGAGAGAAGCAGACAAGATAATCGTCCTCTCCGAGGCTTCCAAGAAAGACCTCTGCGCCCTTATGGGGGTGTCCGGTCATAAGGTGATGCCTATACATCTTGGCTTGCCTAAAGGTTTAGCCCCTATAAGCGATGAGGCTCAGATAGGCAAGGTGCTTGCCAAGTACGGAATTCCCCGAGAGTATATCCTATATTTGGGGGGGTTCGACTACCGCAAGAACTTGGGCCACCTGATGGAGGCCTACGGTAACCTCCTGGCCAACCGTTTGTGGGACGGACACATGATTATCGCCGGCACTGGTGTCAAAAGGGAGGTAGAGAAAGTGCACCAAATGATCGAAGGTTTTGGCCTTCAGGGGAGGGTCTTGCTCCCTGGTTTCATCGCCGACGAGGACCTCCCGACTTTGTATAGCGGGGCAAAGGTGTTCGTCTTCCCTTCCCTCTATGAGGGTTTTGGGCTTCCGGCGCTGGAGGCTATGGCTTGTGGTACCCCGGTTGTCACCTCTAATCTCTCGGCCCTACCGGAGGTAGTGGGCGATGCGGCTATTCAAGTTGACCCTTACAATATCCAGGCATTAGCAGAAGCGATTGCGGAGGTTTTAAAGAACGAGAGACTGCGTAACGAGATGAGGGCTAGAGGCCTGGTTAGGGTGAAATCCTTTGCTTTGGAGGAAGAGGCCCGTAAGACCCTCTCGGTTTATGAGGAAGTCGCTAAGGAACACCAACTAGCGGGAGGTTAGCCTTGCGCATCGGCATCGATGGACGGTATATCCAAGATCATTTTCCCGGCATCGGCCGCTACACCCACAACCTCATCCAGGCTCTAGCCAAGGCCGCGCCAGAGGATAGTTTCGTCCTCCTTCATAACCCCGGGGTGGTCAATACACGCTACGATCTTGAGACATTAAGAGTCCCTAACACGGAGGTGGTAGCCGTCGATTTCCCCACCTTCTCGTTAACTGAGCAATACCGGTTGCCTTCTTTCATCCACCATCTGGGGCTGGATCTCTTCCATTCGCCTTACTACATCAAGCCTTACCTTTTGCCTTGCCCCTCGGTGGTCACCATCTATGACCTGATCCCCCGGCTATACCCTCAATATATCTCCCCCTGGGCACGTGGCATCTTCGAGGTGGCTATCCGCCTAGCCACGGTCACCTCTAGGCTAGTCATCTCTGTCTCCCAGTCAGCCAAGGAGGACCTAGTGCGCCTCCTTGGAGTCCCGCCATCTAAGGTTTGGGTCACCCCTCTGGGCGTTGATGCACAGTTTCACCCTGTGAATGAGAAAGCCGTCTTGAACCTACGCCAAAAATACGATCTGTCAGAGGGTTACATCCTCTACCTGGGGATCAACAAGCCCCATAAGAACCTGGTGCGTCTGGTGAAGGCCTTCGCCAAGGTGAAAACCGGGCGAAAATTGGTCCTGGCGGGGAAAGAGGATCCACGCTATCGGGAAGTACACGAAGTAGTGAAGCAACTTGGCCTGCAAGAGCGAGTGGTTTTCTTAGGCCAGGTTCCCGAGGATGACCTACCGGCTCTTTATAGCGGGGCTACGCTTTTCGTTTTCCCCTCCCTCTACGAAGGCTTCGGCCTGCCCCTCTTGGAAGCCATGGCCTGTGGGGCCCCGGTGGTCTGCTCCTCCACTTCCTCGTTGCCGGAGATCGCGGGCCGGGCAGCGGTCATGGTCGACCCCCTGGATGTCTCCCAGTTGGCGAGGGCTCTAAAGCGGGTGTTGGGAGATAGCAACCTCAGGGTCTCTATGCGCGAGGAGGGCCTCAAGCAGGCTGCCCGCTTCTCATGGGAGAGGACCGCAAAAGAGACCCTAGCGGTCTACCGTCAGGTGTTAAGTCGGTGAAAGTACTGCATATCTACAAGGATTATTACCCGGTGCTGGGGGGCATCGAGAACCATCTGCGGCTCTTAGTCGAAGGGCTGGCCAAGCGGGGGTTAGAAGTGACGGTCCTAGTCACCAGTCTGACCGGACAGACCACGACCCTGGAGATGAGCGGGGTGAGGGTCATCAAGGCCGGAAGGCTGGCTACCTTAGCCTCCACCCCCTTAAGCCTCTCCTTGCCCCTTATAGTTCGCAGCCTGAAGCCCGACATCGCCCATCTCCATTTCCCCTACCCTTGGGGTGAGTTGGCCCATCTCTTATGGGGTAAGAGCAGGAGAACGGTCATCACCTATCATAGCGACATCGTCCGGCAGAGGAGCCTGCTTAGATTTTACGAGCCTTTCCTTTGGCGCCTCCTAGCCAAAGCCGACCGCATCATCACCTCCAGCGACCATCATCTTGAAGGCTCCTTCTATCTGAGTAGGTACGCGGACAAATCTACGGTGATCCCCTATGGTATCGACCTAAAGCGCTTCAGTTCCCCCCCAGCCGATGCAGAGGCGATAAGGAAAAGGCATGGTTTTCCTCTTCTCCTCTTCGTGGGGCGGCTCCGTTATTACAAGGGGCTCCAATACTTGTTGGAGGCTATGCAAGATATTGAGGCCAGGCTCCTAATAGTGGGTAAAGGCCCTATGGAGAAGGAATGGCTGAACCTGGCCACAGAACTGGGGTTGGCGAAAAGGGTGACATTCACGGGGGAGGTGCCCGAGGAGGAGTTGCCTCTCTACTATCACGCCTGTGATATATTCGTGCTCCCTGCATCAGAACGGAGCGAAGCCTTCGGCATCGTGCAACTGGAAGCCATGGCTTGCGGCAAGCCGGTTGTCTGCACAGAGTTGGGCACGGGCACCAGTTATGTAAACATCGATGGCCTGACGGGCCTAGTGGTACCCCCGCGGGATCCCGCTGCCTTGGCGGGGGCGCTAGAGCGGCTATTGAACGATCCAGGACTACGGGAAGAGATGGGGCAACGGGCTAAGGAGCGGGTGGAGAAGGAATTCTCCCACGAGAGGATGATCAACAGCACCCTGGCCCTCTATGAAGAGGTGCTCTCGACTTGATTTTTCGGTTAGCGGGAGTATGATAGCAGAACGATGAAGACTTTAGTGACCGGGGGCGCAGGCTACATCGGATCCCACCTAGTGGATAGGCTTCTCGCCGACGGACACGAGGTGGTGGTCCTAGATGACCTCTCCATGGGCAAAATGGCCAACATCGAGCACCATCTAGAGGATAGGCGGTTTCAGTTCATCGAGGGGAGCGTTCTGAACCAACCCCTGGTGAGGGAAACTCTACATGGCTGCGACCTGATCTTTCACCTGGCCGCCGTAGTGGGCATCCCCTACATAATCGATGACCCCTTGCGAGGGATCCTCACCAATGTGGTGGGCACGGAAGTGGTCCTTGAGGCAGCAGATGAAGCCGGTTGTCGTTTCATCTTCGCCTCCACTTCGGAGATATACGGCAAGAGTGAGAAGGTGCCACTCTCCGAGGAGGATGACAGGCTCTTAGGCTCAACCCGGGTCTCTCGTTGGTCTTACTCTACAGCCAAGGCCCTAGACGAGCATCTGGTCCTAGCCTACCACCAAAAGCAGGGGTTACCTGTTGTTATCCTCCGTTATTTCAACTCCTATGGGCCGCGCCTTGACCCCCAAGGGTATGGGAGCGTGGTCGCCAAGTTCATCGGCCAGACATTAAGGGGGGAGCCCCTCACCGTTCATGGCGATGGGCAGCAGACTCGCTCCTTCACCTATATCGATGACACCGTGGAGGGAACGGTTCTCGCGGCTGAATGCGCGGAGGCGAACGGCGAGGTCTTCAATATCGGGCGGGAGGAGGAGACGACCATCCTCCAACTGGCTGAGATGGTGAAGAAGATCACGGCCTCTTCCTCCCAGATCATCTTCGTTCCTTATGATGATCTCTACGGCTCTCGTTTCGAGGATCCACGACGCCGCTTGCCAGATGCGAGTAAGGCGGAGCGGCTACTAGGCTTCAAGGCTCAAGTGCCCCTGACCGAGGGCTTGAAAAAGACAGTTGCCTGGTTTAGGGGGAACCTTTAGCCGGGAGAATTGCCCCTAGCGGGGGCAGGAGGGAAGTTTGAGGGTTCTGATCACCGGTGGAGCGGGCTTCTTGGGTTCGGCCTTGGCCAATCATCTGGTCAGAGAGAGGCACCGTGTCTGGGTCCTCGACGATCTGAGTGCCGGAGACCCGGCCTCCTTGCATAAGGACGTCTCCTTCACCCGCGGGGATGTCAGGGATATCCCCAGACTCTGGACACTACTTAAGGGTATGGATTGCGTCTATCATCTGGCGGCCAGGGTCTCGGTGCCAGAGTCGATATTGTACCCTGTGGAGTATAACGATGTGAATGTAGGGGGGACGGTAAGCCTTATGACCGCAGCCCGGGATGCGGGTATCAAGCGGGTGGTTTTCACCTCATCGGGGACGGTCTACGGGGAGCAGAAGGAGCAGCCCATCAAGGAGACGGCCCGTCCCAACCCCCGCAACCCTTACGCGGTGACTAAGATAGCGGCCGAACATTATCTCTCCGCTATGGGGGCCCTCTATGGGATAGAGACGGTGATACTGAGGATATTCAACGCCTACGGGCCAGGTCAAGCCGCGCCGCCCTCCCATGCCCCGGTGATACCCCAATTCGTTCGCCAGGCCTTGGGCGGAGGGTCGGTGGTCATCTTCGGGAACGGCGAACAAACCAGGGATTTCGTCTATGTGGACGATGTGGTGCAGGCTTTGATCGCTGCGGCCACGGCCCAGGCTCAAGGGTTGATAATCAATATCGGTGCTGGGCGAGAAGTGAGCGTCAAGGGGCTGGTGAGAGGGCTGGAAGAGATATTGGGGCGCCGAGTGCCTTCTCTTTTCAGCACCACTCAAGACGGTGGCGTCTCTCGCATGAGGGCCGACATCAGCCTAGCCCAAAGGGTATTGGACTTCACTCCCCAGGTGACCATAAAAGAGGGGTTAGAGATGATGGTGGCCCATTACCAGAGGCTCCTCAAAGAGGAGACCACCCGAAGAGCGAAGTAGATGCAGACTAGACTGGCTGTTTTCTGCGACAGGGTAATAGAGGCTGGCTGGCTGATGGCAGCGATGGCCGTGCCCCTCTTCTTCAACATCTACAGCAGTCGCGTCTTTGAGCCCGATAAACTCACCCTCTTGCGCTCCATCGCCCTGGTAATGTGCCTAGCCTGGGCGATCAAGGCCCTGGAGGGAGGGGTTACAAGGGAGAGAGGGAAAGGTTTCTTCTCCTTGCCTCTGGTGATACCCACCCTGATCTTGGTGGGAGTTTACCTTTTGACCACCGTCACCTCCATCGTCCCCAGGGTTAGCCTTTGGGGCTCCTACCAGCGGCTGCAAGGGAGTTACACGACACTTTCTTATGTAGTCATCTTTTTCTTGACCCTCCTAACCCTAAAGAGCCGCCAACAACTGGACCGCTTGGTTACGGTTGTGGTTATCGTCAGCCTGCCGGTGGCCCTTTACGGCATCGTGCAGCACTTCAAACTAGACCCCCTGCCCTGGGTTGGGGATGTCACCTATCGCGTGGCTTCCAGCATGGGGAATTCTATCTTTGTGGCCGCCTATCTCATAATGGTCGTCCCCTTGACTCTGGGAAGGCTTGTGAGCACTTTCCAAACCTTTTGGGAAAAAGCCTCTCCCTCTACGAGGGAGACCATCGTCGGTTTTCGACAGAGAGGAGGTTATATCTTCCTTCTCCTACTCCAAGTCCTCGCTCTTCTCTACTTTTTCTTCTATCTGATCTTTTTCCTCTCCGATGTGGACTACATAGCGGGAGGGACGAGTTTCGCCCTTCTCTGGGGCTTTCTAGCCCTCTTTGTGCTCTCCATACCCCTTCTTTCGTGGCTCTCCTCTCGATGGGGCGCTATTCCGACGCCGCTCCGGGTGGCAAAATACC
>DMLA01000044.1:0-1263 GCA_003453555.1 Chloroflexota bacterium
TTAGCGATGATATCTTGAGCACGCATGGCTAAGATCATACCACCCGGCATGACTTTTGTCCAGAGTGATGAGACAGGCTACCGTTGGTCCTATCAGGCTGATCACGCCGCTATAGTTACCTCTAAGGCGGAGAGATGAAGTGGGAGAAGGTTGACAAAAACAGAAAGGCCTGGTAATATATAGATGGATGTAAAACTGTCGATATGTCAGAGGTGAACGGGTGAGCATCAGTTGTGTGGAGTTCTGCAAAGCCCTCTCCGACGAGACCAGGCAGTCGATCCTTAAGATGCTCCAGCGGGGTGAGATGTCGGTGGGGGAGATCGTGGGAGCGTTCAACATCAGCCAACCCACCATATCGCACCACCTGAATGTGTTGAAAAATGTGGCGCTGGTCACTAGCCGTAGGGAGGGGAAGCAGGTATTCTACTCTATTCACCAGGAAAACGTAGAAGAGTGCTGCGGCAAGATGGTAGCCAAGTTCTGCGTGGAGTTGCCATCACCGGAGTAAAGGCAGCGCTTCTCTTTTTTCGGCCAATCGATAGACGTATCTAAATACGTGAATGGCAGATTATGAGGCAGAACCATGCCACTCTGGGTTGAGTCGTTTTTGTGCCGTGAGCAAAGATGAAAGAAGGAGGTCTCACGATGCCCAAGTCCGTGGATGAGGAGAAAGTGAAAGAGGCGGTCCGCCAGCGCTACGGGGAGATAGCCTCTCGAGTTGCCCAAGAAGAAGCGGTGAGTTGCTGTGCTACTTCCTGCTGCGTTCCTGAGAAGGTAGGGGGTAGCGCTGCGGGCCTCTATTCGCCGGAGGAGTTGGCTGGGTTGCCCTCCAGCGTGACCGATGTGACTTTGGGATGTGGCAACCCCACCGCCATAGCGGGGCTCAAGCCCGGAGAGGTGGTCTTGGATCTGGGAAGCGGCGGGGGGATAGACGTTTTGCTGGCGGCGCGGCAGGTGGGCCCGACCGGCAAGGCCATCGGCCTGGACATGACCCGGGAGATGATCGATTTGGCGCAAAAGAACGCCCAGAAGGTGGGGGCCCAGAACGTGGAGTTCCGGTTGGGCGAGATGGAGGATATGCCCCTCGAGGAGGAGTCCATCGATGTGATCATCTCCAACTGCGTCATCAACCTCTCTCCGGATAAGGATAGAGTCTTCGCCGAGGCCTACCGGGTGTTGAAACCAGGTGGGAGGATGGTGATCTCCGATCTGGTGACCGAGGGCCACCTGCCCTCCGCGGTGAGGCAGAGTGTGGAGGCCTGG
>DMLA01000044.1:1586-4910 GCA_003453555.1 Chloroflexota bacterium
GAGGGGGCAGACACCGAGGAGGAGATCCACCAATGGGTCAAACATATCGATGTGGAGGCCCACAAGCCCGCCTAGCGGGCAATGGATAGCATAGAAGGGGGATGGGTCTCCATCCCCCTTTGTATTTTATGGTATACTTCTCATAAGGGGGCGATGTGGAGCAGGTTTTGGTGATCGGTGGGGGACTGGCTGGTTCCGAGGCGGCCTGGCAGGCGGCCCAACATGGGGTCAAGGTCACACTATTCGAAATGCGGCCTCAGGCCATGACCCCGGCTCATCGGACCGGCGATCTGGCAGAATTAGTCTGTAGCAACTCTTTAGGTTCAAACCTGATAGATAGGGCCTCTGGCCTCCTGAAAGAGGAGTTACGCCGTCTGGGATCCCTCATCGTGGCCTGTGCCGACCAGACAGCTCTTCCCGCCGGCGGAGCCCTAGCCGTTGATAGGGAGACCTTCTCCAGAGCGGTGAGTGAGCGGATATCGGGTCATCCCCGGATAGAGATACACCGCCAGGAGGTGGAAGAGATACCTTCGTCTAGGCCGGTAATTATAGCCACCGGCCCTCTCACCTCCCAGGCTTTGAGCGCTTCCATAGCCGAACTCACCGGGGAGGAGTACCTCTACTTCTACGATGCCATGGCTCCCATCGTCACTTTCGATTCTATCGACCTAGGCAAGGTCTTCCGAGCCTCGCGCTACGTGAAAGGCGATCAGGACTATATCAACTGTCCTTTAAGCAAGGAAGAGTACTACCATTTTGTGGAGGAGTTAAAAGCGGCGAAGACCATACCTTTGCGGGAGTTCGAGAGGGAGGCTGAGTTCTTTGAAGGGTGTCTACCTTTGGAGGTCCTGGCGCAGCGAGGGAGAGACGCCCTGGCCTATGGCCCTTTGAGGCCCACAGGCCTGGTCGATCCTCGGACGGGGAAGCGTCCCTATGCGGTGGTACAACTCCGCCAGGATGACTTGGCGGGGACTCTATACAACATGGTCGGCTTCCAGACGAACCTCCGTTGGGGAGAACAGGAGAGGGTCTTTCGCCTCATCACAGGGCTAGAGAAGGCCGAATTCGTTCGCTACGGTCAGATGCATCGCAACACCTTCATTAACTCGCCCGCCCTCTTGGAGCCCACCATGATGTTCAGGCACCAGCCAGGTATCTTCTTCGCTGGGCAGGTCACGGGCACTGAGGGGTACGTGGCTGCTGCGGCCGGAGGGCTTATCGCTGGGCTCAACGCTGTACGTCTGATTAAAGAGGAGCCTCTTTTGATCTTTCCGCCCACCACCATGCTAGGGGCTCTAAGCCACTATATCTCCCGGGCCCGGGTGGGGGATTTCCAGCCCATGAAGCCCAATTTCGGCCTCGTACCTTCCTTGAAGGTGCGGGGCAAGCGCGCTAGATACAAGGCCTATGCCGAGCGTGCGCTGAGAGAGCTAGCGGACGTTCGCGTAGTCATAGCAAATAACCACCAAAATCATCCAAACCAAAAATGACGTTAAGTCCCGACTATACGAAGGCCTTGGCAGCGAAAGCAAAACCTCGTGCAAGTAGCAGGGGGCAGTCTTACTGAATATGGTAGAGGATGCCAAACAATAGATATACTACGAGAGGGACTCAGATCCCCCGTTGAGAGGGGAGATATGAGATATCGCCTAAGACCATACCCCTTTTCTACAAACTGCCACCCTGCTGTTGACATAATCGATTTCGACTACCCTTTCTGGCACACCACCGAGGACACCTGTGATAATATAAGCCCCTAAAGGGTGGGGTGGATGGTGGTGAAACCCTTGAGGGAAGATTAGGAGGCACTTTTGACAAAGGAGATAACGCTTCCTGTAGAGGAGCCTATCGAGCGCGGCCTCTTGGTGGGGGTAGAACTTAAACGGGAGAAGTCGATCTGGCGGGTGGAGGACTCCCTCGCGGAGTTGGCCCAGCTGGCCCGCACGGCAGGGATCGAAGCGGTGGGATCTACCATCCAGCGCCTCGATCACCCTCGGCCCGCTACCCTCATCGGCAAGGGAAAAGTCGAGGACCTCAAAGCCCTTAAGGGTGAACTCAAGCCTGATGTGATTATCTTCGATGAGGAACTCTCTCCCCGCCAGCAACGGAACCTAGAGGAAGAACTAGACCTCAAAATCGTCGATCGCACAGCCCTCATCCTGGACATCTTCGCCAAACACGCTCGCACTCATGAGGGGAGACTCCAGGTCGAACTAGCCCAGTACGAGTACCGGCTGCCCCGTCTGACCCGTCTTTGGACTCACCTGGCACGCCAGGTAGGGGGTACCGCAGCCCGTGGCGGCGCCGGCGGCGTGGGGGTGAGGGGCCCCGGGGAGACCCAATTAGAGACCGACCGACGGGAGATAGGGCGAAGGATAGCCCACCTGCGGCAGCAACTGGAGGAAGTCCGCACCCATCGCCGTCTCTACCGCCGGCGACGTCGCCGGGCAGCCGTCCCCGTGGTGGCCATCGTGGGCTACACCAACGCTGGGAAATCTACCCTCTTGAACACTCTAGCCGGTTCAGACATCTTGGTGGAGGATAAGCTCTTCGCCACCCTGGACCCTACTACGCGGCGCGTGCCCCTTCCCAACGGTCGAGTGGCCCTCTTCACCGACACCGTAGGCTTTATCCAAAAACTCCCCACCCAATTAGTGGCCGCTTTCCAGGCTACCCTGGAAGAGATCACGGAGGCGGACCTCCTTCTCCACATCGTCGATATAACACACCCCCACGTACGGGAGCAAAGCCTAGCCGTGGAGGAGACCCTGAGGCAGATAGGGGCTGATGATCGGCCCCTGGTGACCGCTCTCAACAAGATAGATCTTCTTCCCTCCTCGGAGAAGTCGCCACTTCTAGCAGAGATCGCTCGTCGCTACCCCAACTGTGTACCTATCTCAGCGCTCGAAGGCACAGGGCTGGACCTCCTGCTCAGGCGGGTAGAAGAGGTCCTAGAGGAAGAGTTGATCCCTCTAAAAGTCCTCCTACCGCACGGCGAGAACAACCTCCTGGGCCTTTTCCACCAGCGTGGCTTGGTGAAACTCGAAAGATACACAGAGCAGGGCATAATCATAGAAGGGAAACTGCCCCAGGAGTTGGAGGCCAGATTCGAGAAATACCTCCTATAGCCCTCTCTACATCCTCTGTATATCCAATTCGATCCCCTATAACACCAGGGTAGGGGGCTGTCCCACTGGGACCCCGGTGGGATAACCTTCATTGTAAACTTCACACTATATATCTTATGTAAACACTAGCATGCGCCGCCTCTCTCTAGTTTGACATAACCTCTCAAAAACAGCGATCTTTACCAGGTGCCCTTGG
>DMLA01000065.1 GCA_003453555.1 Chloroflexota bacterium
CCTACACCCACCCCCGAGGCTACCGTCGCCCCCCCGACCGCGAATCTCCCCTTGCAAGCCGTGGTCCTAGAGCATGGTCCCTCCCGTGTTCTGATCCTGGATCGTCCTTTGGCCCAGAACGGGGTTTCCTCGTTTCCCGTCCGGGTCTACGAAGGCGAGTCTATCCCAGATCTGGTGGGCTATGATGCCTTGATCTTGAGCGGGGGTGAGCACTCTCCGGAGGAGTTCGAGGCTTCCTTTTTCCAGGAGGAGCGAGACCGAGTGCTCTTAGCCATAGGCGAGGGTATGCCCATATTGGGGGTCTGCTTAGGCCACCAACTGCTGGCTCATTGGCTGGGGGGAGAAGTAGAGCGGGGGCCGTGGGAGGTGGGGTGGTACGAGCTCACGTTGACCCCGGCAGGCCTTAACGATCCCCTCTTTAGGGATATCGGCCCTCAATTTTGCGCTTTTCTATGGCATAGGGATCAGATCACCCAGTTGCCCCCAGGTGCTTCGAATCTGGCTTCTTCAGATCTTTGCCCGTTTCAGGCCTTCCGCTATGGAGATCTGCCGGTGTGGGGGGTGCAGTTCAACCCTCAGTTCGATCCCGCACTCGCGGAAGGAGTCCTTCGGGGCGCCACTTGGCTCTCCAATGTGGGGATCGACGCCGATGAGATGGCCGCCAGAGGTTACCAGGTCTACGATGGTAGCCATGAGAGGATCTTCCGCAACTTCTTCGCCGAGGTAAGGCGCCTTGCTACTCCATGAGGGGAGATGGATCTGGGCGATCTCCTTCCCGATCGCTTTAGCCTTCCTATTTATCGGCTGTACACAACTCGAAACTAAACCGGGGCCTTTGGCCAGTCCTGAGCCATCAGCCACACCCATTCCCTCTCCTCCGTCACCTACCCCCTCGCTTATACCTACCCCTACCAGCATCCCTCCTCTCAGGCCTTTGGAGATAAGGCCACTATGGAGGTATCCTACCGATGAGGTGGTTTGGGATTTGGCAACAGGGGATATAGATGGGGATGGCGAGAGCGAACTGGTAGCGGGCTCCCAGGACAAAAACGTCTATCTTCTCACCAGTGGAGGTGATCTCCTTTGGAGGTACGCCGCCCGAGCGGCCGTCTATACCGTAGCCCTGGCTGACCTGGAGGGAGATGGCCAGGGAGAGGTCATAGCCGGCTCCGATGACAACAATATATATGCTTTGAGTTCCCATGGCCGACTCCTTTGGCGCTACACTACGGGGAGTCGGGTGACGGAGGTGGTAGCCCAAGATCTGGACGGGGATGGTAGCCAGGAGGTCCTGGCCGGTTCTTGGGATGGGTATCTCTATCTCCTAGGTGGCGATGGAGAGTTGCGTTGGCGGAGAGCCTTGGGTGGGGGCGCGACCAACATCCGGGTTGCCGATTTGCAAAACGATGGCCGGGGGGAGATAATCGTGGCCTCTGAGGAGGGAGGGGTAACCGTTTTCACTTCTGGGGGAGAGCGCCTTTGGAGTTATGAGGCTGGAGGCTATATACGCGAGATAGATGTTTATGATCTTGAGAAGAAGATAGTTGTGGGCTCCAGCGAGGGGGTTCTCTACCTTCTCTCCAGCGAGGGCCAACTTCTCTGGCGGCGCGATATGGGAAGCAGTATACCCACGCTTGGCATGACCAACATCGAAGGTTCGCCCCAGATATTCTTTGGCTCTGGATACGACGATGGTCAGATATATCTTTTGGAAAATGATGGCCAAGAACTCTGGAGTTTTGCCACTGGAAGCGGGGTCTGGGCCCTGGATATCTTTTTTCTCGACGGCGAGGCGACCATAATCGCTGGTGGAGACGAGGGTACCGTCTACCTCTTGGATCGATACGGGCGGCTGCTGGGCAGTTACCATGTAGGGGGCAGAATCCACGGCCTCCTGGCTCATGATCTGGAGGGAGACGGGCGACCGGAGATCGTCCTTCGTTCCGGGATCTATCTATACGCTTTGGAGATAACTCCAGGTAGGACAGGGGCTGAGACTCCCCAGATAACCCCTTACCCCTCGCCGGCGTTTTCTGCGTTCTCGACCCAAGATGCGGGCCTCGTCGAACTTGTGGCCGTGGGTGATATCCTCCTCTGTCGCACCGTGGAGGAGAGGATGAACCAGTATGGGGTAGAGTTCCCCTTCGCGGTTACAGGAGACCTTTTGCGCTCGGCGGATATCGCCCTGGGGAACCTAGAGTGTCCCCTCTCCACCCGGGGAGAACCGATAGATAAGCGGTTCCTCTTTCGGGCCCATCCTCGAAACCTGGCTGCTTTGTCCTGGGCAGGCGTTGATATCGTGAGTTTGGCCAATAATCACCTCCTCGATTTCGGCGAGGAGGCGATGGAAGATACCTTGGAGGGGTTAGAAAAAAGTGGCATTCTATATGTGGGGGCTGGCCACTCCGAGGGGGAGGCCCATCGACCGGTCATAATGGAAGTGAAAGGGGTAAAGATAGCCTTCTTGGCTTATGCGGCTATCAGGTGGAAAGGTTCACTGGAGGTGCCCACGGAGACGAGAGTGGCCTTTGCTGAGATCGATAGGGTGCGCGAAGATGTGAGGCGAGTAAAGGAGCAGGCCAATCTGGTGGTCGTCATCATGCACCTGGGGACCGAGTATCAAAGCCAGCCCGACGCGGAGCAGTTGGCGGTATCTCAAGCGGCTGTGGAGGCGGGGGCCACCCTAGTGATCGGCCACCACCCCCATCTTGTCCAGGAGACGACCCCCTATTTGGGGGGCTTTATCGCCTACAGCCTGGGTGATTTCGTCTTCGACATGCCTTGGGAGGAAGAAGGGGCCATCCTTCGGGCCTTTCTCACCGCTGATGGTTTAGAGCGAGTGGAGGTCATCCCGGTAGAGATCGTGGATGGCGTTCAACCCCGACCCCTGCTTGACCAAGAGGGGGATCCGGTGATCCATACCGTCTATTTGAAAGAGTGATGAGATACTGGCTACTTTCCCTTGTCCTGATGATTTCAGCAATCAGTTGCGCGGGCCCCTCGGCATCGGTGGAGCCTTCGGTTTTGCCTTCGCCTACCTTGGTGCCACCCACCCAGTCTGTAGCCCTGCCCACGCCAACGCCGAAGCAGTCTCTTCCTTCACCCACGCCCCAGTTCCACGAGAGGAGGCTTCTCGGCTACTCACCGGAGGGTCGCCCCATAGTGGCCCATCGCTTCGGATGGGGCGAGGTGAAATTGGTTCTCTTGGGGGATATCCATGGGGGGACGGAGGAGAACACCTACCGCCTGATGAGCGAAATCGTGGCTTACTACCAAAAGAACCCTGACCAAGTTTCCCCTCAGGTCACGCTGTGGGTGATTTCCACCATCAACCCTGATGGTCTGGCTCATGAGACGAGGTTCAACAGCCGCGGCGTGGATTTGAACCGCAACGCCAATACCGACCACGATGCCTGTCCAGAGAACGATTGGAGCCCAGATATCTTCGACTCGGAGGAGTATCTCCCTGGGGGTGGGGGGGAGTACCCCTTCTCCGAGGTGGAGACCCGAATCTTGCGGGACTTCCTGGTCGATGCACAAGTCGTGATCTCATATCACAGCCAGGCGGGCCTGGTCGTGGCAGGGGGATGCGGGGAGGGCCCTTCTCGCCAGTTGGCCCATCTCTTAGCCGAGGCTACAGGATATAGCGAGGCTCACTCGATAGGCTATCCCGTCACCGGCAGCATAGTGGACTATCTCGCCTTTAGGGGAGTCGCTGCCGTTGATGTGGAACTCATCAACAAGGTAGATACCGAACTGGAGAGGAACCTAAAAGGCATCCGGGCGGTGATGGAGTCTTTAGCGGAGATCGTGTCCCATGAACATTAATTGGAGAGTGGCTTGGCTTCTTGTGGCTTTGGCTTTCATCGTCGGCTGTGCTAGCGAGGAGTTGACCCTCACCCCCACATCTACGCCTAGGCCGACGCAGACCCCTACGGCGACGCCAACCAGTACGCCTACGCCAACCTGTACCCCCGTCATACCTACTCCCACTATCCAGATGAGCGGCACCATCTTTCTGGATGAGGACAACGCTACCATCTACCGCTACGCCCCGGGAACTTTTGCTCACCCCTTACGGATGGTGGTCTTGAACCGTACAGCCTATCTGGCGGACGAGGGGCTTCTCAAGGCGGTTGATTTGGAGAACCCAGGGAGGTGGCATATTGTGAGGCCGCCGGGCAACGCCGTGGAAGGGGTACCCATAAAGGAGTTGGGCGATCTCGCCCTTTCAGGTGAGAGTGTGCTCCTCCTTGACCGCTCTGGAGACCTCTATCGCTATTTCCCGGAGGATGGAAGATGGAGCCTGGAGAGATCAGCCACCATGCCTGGCGCTCAACCACGGCAATACCTGGCTAGCGTGGCCTCCTATGAAGATGATTTCTATCTTTTGGATATTAATCTAGGTCAAATCTGGCGCCACCGGGGCGAAAAAGGAGAGGTGGTCGCCGAGGAGTTGGGCTTGGAGGAGGCTATCGACTTGGCCGTGGACGAGGCTCTCTATGTATTGGCTCAAGAAGGGTCTCAGGCTCGGCTGGTTAAGTTGTCGGGCCCTCCCTATAAGGTGGCTCAGGGTTTTGACCCTCCGGGATTAGTGGCTCCTACCTTTCTCTTCGTTAAGGGGGATTACCTCTATCTGATAGACGACTATCGCCGTCTCCTCCTCTTGGATAAGGAGAGCGGTGAGATGATGCGGGACTATTATCTCCGAGGAGGGGCTGAGATCTGTGCCCTCTACGCTGAAGGGGATAGGCTTTACCTCGCCAGCCGCGACGCCATTTACGCCTATCCAGGACTGACGCCGTCGACATGGGAAAGGGCACCTACTGAGCCGGTGGCACCCTTTCTTCCCCATGACCCCCAGATACTGGAGGCCCTCCCTTCTTTCATCTTCCCCATTGAGGGGACGCGCCTCCCCGATAGGGCCTACCTCCTTCCCGGAGCCCCAAGGTTGTACCGTTATGGGGTCCACGAGGGGACGGATTTCTATCTGGGTCGAGAAGGAGCGGTGACTGAAAAGACCCCCCTTCTAGCGATGGCCGATGGGGTCGTAATCAGGGCTGACTGGGAGTATGAGGAGCCGACGGCGGAAGAGATGGAGGAGATGTTGGCCGAGACTCAAGAGACCGGTTATACGCCGCTGGAGATCTTGGAAAGGTTGAGGGGACGGCAGGTTTGGATCGACCTTGGTGGCGGCATAGTGGTGCGCTACTGCCATCTGAGCCGCATCGCCGAGGGGCTGGAGGTGGGGCAGGAGGTCAAGCAGGGGAGTATCATCGGCTACGCCGGGAACTCTGGGACCCCTCAGGCCCAAGCAGGGCCCGAGGTGGGGGTACACCTCCACCTGGAGGTTCGCCTGGGCGATGGCTACCTGGGGCAGTACCTTCGCCCCTCCGAGGTCAAAGAGCGGCTGCCCCAGATCTTCGAGTAGGTTGACAGGACTCTAGCAGGACATATAATGACCTCTGGAGGTCCCCTGTGGGCAAGCGGATCGCAACCTTCTTTGTAGTCCTTCTCCTCATCGTGGGGAGTTTTTTAGCCTTCGAGTTCACCCGGTACCGCACCTATCTGGGAAGCATCCGCCCCGGAATCACCGCGGGAGGGGTAGATTTAGGAGGCATGACCCCGGATGCCGCTCTTCGCACTTTGGAGGAGATGCTTGTGGCTCCTCTATCTAAACCCCTCCACTTGAGGTATGAGGAAGAAGCCATCGTTCTCATCCCCACTGACATAGGTTTCCAGGTGCATGGCGAAAGGATGGTGGAAGAGGCTTTGCGGTTAAGCCACGACCAACAGGCGATGCTGGGATTCGTGGAGTTCGTCGTGCGCGGCCCTCGGCGGCTGGAGGCGGAGATTCCGCTCCAGACGGAGTTCGACACGAACGCGCTACGCTCTTTTTTGATGGGGGTGGCTGAGAGGAAGGACCAGCCCCTGCGGGAGGTGCAGCCTATAATCGGTACCCTTTCCTTTTATCCTGGCCAGGCGGAGAAAAGGCT
>DMLA01000081.1 GCA_003453555.1 Chloroflexota bacterium
TCCTCATCGAGGACTTGATATGTGTCTTCCTCTCCAGGATAGAAACGGTCTCGAAACCATTGGTATACCAAGCCGGCATTGTTTATCGCCCCACCCACGACCCAAGCCTCGTCTGTGAGCAGATAACACCAGGTTCTCTCCTTTTCGTCTACCCTAGGCTGGCTGGAGATTACTCTTACGGCCCCGCTGGTTCCGATCATGCATGTTACCTGCCCTGGCTCCACCGAGCCTGCTCCCACGTTAGATAGGAGTCCATCTCCTGCGCCGGCGATGAGGAGGCAATCAGGACGCACACCCATCGCTTCCGCATAGCCTGGTTCGATGCCTTCCAAAACAGTAGTGGCGGGAACATGCTCTGAGAGTCGATCACGTGTTATTGCCACTATCTCAAGCGTCTCCTCGTCCCAGTCCAATTTGTGGATATCGAATAGGCCAGTGGCCGAGGCCACGGATCTATCGACTATATATCTTCCCAGCAGTTTGCCAATCACGTACTCCTTTATAGAGATGAACTTGTGCGCTTTTTGATATATTTCGGGCAGGTTACTCCGCAGCCAATCTATCTTAGATAGCGGATACATCGGATGTACAGGGCATCCCGTTCTCTCGTAGATCCGATGACCATCATGTTTCACCTTTATCTGGATGGAGGATGCCGCGCTTCTGGTGTCAGCCCAGATCATGGCCCTGGTGAGCGGATTACCTTGAGCATCCACCGCAAGAACGCTATGGAGCGCCCCACTCAAACCTATTCCCAATATGCGGTCAGGCCGTACCTCAGAGGAGACGATAGAGCTCCTAACCGCCTGAAGAACAGCAGTGAATATCGCCTCTGGATCTTGCTCGGCCCATGTGGGAAAGGGGGAGAGGACAGGATAGTAAGCGATCCCACTCCCCAGGGGTGTTCCGTGAAGGCTCACAACCGTGGATTTGCAACTTGTGGTTCCGATATCGACACCGATTATGTACTGTTCTGCCATCCTCCCCAAACTGCTATCCTTCTAGGACCTTCTCCCTGCTAGCCATGAGATGAATGCGCTGCCAGCCTATTCCTGGTGCTCCGGATCTTCAAAGCACATTCGGGAGATGCTGGTTTGTTGATTTTCGTGCAATAAAGCCTTCCCCTTTCCCAAACTTTGACCAGCGCTTTCACGGGTTCCTTTTCAGCGGTTTCCGGCGAATGCTAGCAGCCCAGCCCCAGGTCAAGGGTTATCAATCCATCAGGAAGCCGCCATTCACATCGATGATTTCGCCGGTGATGAAAGAGGCTTTCTCTGAGGCGAGGAAGGCTACCACCTCCGCCACCTCCTCTGGCTTGCCCATCCTGCCCAGGGGGATGGCGCTGACCACCTTCTTTCGTTTCTCCTCAGGCCATTCGGCGCTCATCTCCGTCTCAATGGCGTGAGGGGCGACGCCATTCACGTTTATGCCGTATGGCGCCAGCTCACGAGCCAGCGACTTGGTCAGGCAGTCAATGCCCGCCTTCGAGGGGGCATAGCCAGGGGAGGAAGTGATATCCCCGGTCTTGCTGGCTACGGAGGAGATGTTGACGATCTTGCCACTCCCTTGCACCTTCATGATCGGTACCACGGCCCGACAACAGTAATAGACACCTGTCAAGTTCGTGCCGATGACATCATGCCAATCTTGATCGGTCATGGTCTCTAACGAGCCTCGTCGGATAATCCCGGCGTTGTTCACTAGGATGTCGATTCGGCCGAATTCCTTGGTAGTCCGGTCCACCATGGCCTGAACGCTTTGCTTATCGGCAACATCCGTCTTGATGGCAAGGGCTCTCCGGCCCATCTCCTTGGCGATTTGCTCAGCCACACGCCTAGCCTTCTCGATGTTCAAGTCGGCAACGACCATATCAGCCCCCTGGTCGGTGAGGCTCATGGCGATCGCCTTGCCTATGCCCTGTGCTGCTCCGGTCACGATGGCTACCTTTTTCTCGAATAGCATGGCCCCCTCCTTAAGGGTAGCTAGCACTAGGGTGAGAGCCTATTCCTTCACTGCTCCGGCTGTCAGGCCCTCGACCAGATAATTCTGCAGAACCAAGTAGAGTATGACGGGTGGCAATGCCCCAACCGCGGAACCGGCCATCAGCTGAGGCCAGATGATGCGAAACTGGGTAACCAGACGGCTGAGGCCGAGCGTGACCGTGGCCATCTTATCGCCGCTGGTCAGAACCAACACCCAGAGCAGGTCTCCCCAAGCCAGCAAGAAAGCAAAGATCATAGTCGCTACCATGCCAGGAGCGATCACAGGCAGGATCACCCTAGAATAGGCGCCGAGTCGGGTGCAACCATCGATCAAGGCTGCCTGGTCCAACTCCTCAGGCACGGTGTCTATATAGCCCTTGAGCATCCAGGTGCTAAAGGGCAGAGTGATGGAGGTAAAAGCTAGAATGAGGCCAGGGTAGGTGTTGTAGAGGCCGAACTTGGCTAGCACCTTAAAGTACGGCCCTACCAGTAGCACTCCTGGAAGCATCTGACTGGCCAGAATGATCCCGATCAACGTCGCGCGTCCTCGGAAGATGAAGCGAGAGAAGCCGTAACCGGCCAGAGACCCGATCAACGTGGATAGCAAGGCGGTGCCCAACGATATAACGGTGCTATTCAGGAAATAGCGGGGAAAATTCGTCCACAAGAGCACCTGAGTGTAGGCCTCGGATGTCGGCTCTTGGGGCCAGAAGGTAGGTGGGATGGCGTAAGCCTCCTTGTCGGTCTTCAAAGAGGTGAACACCATCCAGACGAAGGGAGCGAGATTATACAAGCAGACCAGAGCCAAGAACAGGTAGGCGATCACAGCGCCGCGTCGCCGTTTCCCCTTCATCACACCCTCCGGACGATCATGCGCACGTAAGGAAAACTGATGATCAGCATGATGACGGCCATAACCACGGCCACAGCCGAGGCATACTCGAAGTTAAAATACCTAAAATATTGCTTATAGACGTATAGAGACAAGATCTCGGTGACGTGCCCGGGCCCCCCAAAGGTCATATTGTAAACGAGGCCAAATCGTCTGAATTGCCAAATGGTGTCCAAAGCCACGGAAATGATGATCATCCTCTTGAGAAGAGGGATTGTGATGTGACGAAACTCCTGAAACGCTGTAGCACCGTCCACTCTGGCCGCCTCATAGAGTTCCCGAGGGATCGCCTGCAACCCCGCCAGCAGAATGATCATCACAAAGGGGTAACCGCGCCACACGTCCGAGAAGATCACGCTGGGCAGGGCCAACCTAGGATGGGCCAGCCACTCAATGTAGCTCCTAGTCACCCCACTGCTGCGCACCAGGTCGTTGATGATCCCCGAGGTGGGGTTGTACATAAAGCGCCAGATGAGGCCCGAGATCACGTCCGGCACCGTCCAGGGCAGGATAGCGATCACCCTAAAGAACCGATGGCCCTTGATTTGCGCATTGAGGGCTACTGCCACGGCCAAGCCCACAATAAGGTGAAGCAACACCGTGCTACCCACGAAGCGGAGGGTGATCGATAGAGCGTTCCAGAAGAGGTCGTCTCTGGCGAGCTTCACGTAGTTTTCGAGGGTGAAGGTCTTGGCCTCGGACCAGAGGGGGGTAAAGCTGTTCAATACCGCTATGGTGACGGGGAACCCCAGGACGAGGAGCAACATAAGAACGCAAGGCAAAACGAACGCGTACCCCTCGAGTTCCTGGCGGGACGGAGCCTTGAATACGAGGAAGCGAGCGCGACGTTTGTTCATCTCAATCACTCAGCATCCATTATATCACATATACGGAAGGGAGGGCCGCCCGCGGGCGGCCCTCCGTCTGCTCACCCTGATTAGAAGGCTGGGCAGGTCTCGCCGGCTTCGCGATAGACGCTCAAGATCTCGTTGATCCGGTTGTAGGCGTCTTCCAGTGCCTGCTCTGGCGACTTGGCGCCCGTGAAGCCTTCCTGGGCAGCCGTGTTGACCGCCTCGATGATCTGTGGCCACTCCTTGATCTGGGGGACGAACTTGGCGTGCGCCAACTCTGCGGCGATCACGGCGGCGAATTTGTTGCTCAGCAAGGGCTCGTATTCCCCCGAGACGTCTTGCCGAGGGGAGAGGACGTTGGCATCATCGAACCACTTCTGCTCCATCTCCTTGCTGGTGATGAACTTAACCAGCTCCCAGGCCTCTTCGGGATGCTTGGTGTTGGGGTTGATCATCCAGGTGCTCAACCAGGCAGTGGTGCTGAATTCGGGCGCCTCGCCTGCCTTCACCGGCACCGGGGCGGCTTCCAAAACCTCAAGAGCGTTGAGATCTGGGTTTACACCGTCGACGATCGGTGGTGTCCAGCCCGAGCCTAACAGCATGGCAATCTGCTCGGCGGCCATCTGCTCTCTCACCGTTCCCGGGTTCTGGGCCGTAACCCCAGGTGGGACCACCTCATGCACGGTGACCAGCTCGACGAAGAACTTGAAGGCCTCCTTGGCTTCGGGGGTGTTGAGAGCAGAGCACTTGTTGTCGGGGGTCAGATAGTCGCCGCCGTGGCCGAAGAGGATGGGGCTGACGCGCAACTCAAACCCAGGGTCGATCGCCCCGATCGTCCCGAACCCCCAGGTGTCGATTTCACCATCGCCATCCCGGTCTCGGGTGAGCGCCTTGGCATACTCTAGGAACTCGTCCCAGGTGGTGGGGGGCTTGTCGGGATCCAGGCCCGCTTCCTCGAAGAGGTTCTTGTTGTAGAAGAGGACCATGGACATGAAGTCGCCCGGCATGGCGTAGTATTTGCCCTCACTATCCTGCATCAACGCCAGAGTTTGGGGATACCACGACTTCAGGAAGTCGTCGCCACCCTCAGCCTCAATGAGGGGGGTGATGTCATAGAGATACCCCTTTCCGAGGAAAGACTGTATTGAGTAGGCGTGCAGGTGGAAGACGTCCGGGCCCATGCCGGCCTCGATCTCGGTGGTGTATTTGGTCTCCTTATCGGCGTAGGAGACGTAGTCTAACTCGATGTCGATATTGGGGTGCTCGGCCTTAAAGGTTTCGAACGCGTCTATGAGCGCCGCCTCCCAGTGCGGTTCGGTCAGGTGCCAGTCGGAGAATAGCAAGGTGACCTTCTCTGGCGGTGGCGTGGGCGGAACCGGGGTCGGCGCAGCCGGCGTCTCCTCCGGTGGTGGCGTCGGAGCGGGTGTTGCAGCGGGCGCACAAGCAGCCACTATCAGAGTCAACACAACGACTGTAGATAGCCACAAGTAGCCCCTCTTCATTTCCCTTCTTCTCCTTTCTCGTTGCCAAGCCGCTCTAGCAGCGGCTTAGCACCAACTCCTCACTGGGGAGCCCACCCCCATGCTCGAAACCCAGCGCCTTTGCTGTCCTCAGACGAAGGAGATCTAGCAGGGCTTCATCACCTCCTCTTAGGCCACAGTTATAACCGCCGATCTTGCTGGTACCATCGATGACGGCTCTTACTCGGACAAGGGGTAGATAACACTAGCCACCCTCCTGTACAGCCGGTGCCATTTCGCTCTCACCCGCCATGAGAAGCTTGATCACGTTCTCCTCGCCTCGAGCGATATGTCGGCGGACCTGAACCTCCGCCTTCTCTCCATCCTCCTCTTTGAGCGCCTGCAAGATGGCTCTATGATCTTCCAACGACTGCTTTCGCCTCATCTTACCCTTATCTAGTTGTCTAAGGACCTGTATTCGGTTCGTCAAGTCCCTGACTATTTGGAGCAACGTACTATTTCCAGAGGCCTGAACTATTAGATCATGAAAGGCTAGATCGGCCTCGAGCCCGGCGGTGATATCGTCTCTCTCGAAGGCGACCGCATACTCCTCCACCACCCTCTCCATCTCTTCCAATTGCGGTTCCGTAATCCGTTTGACAGCCAGGCGTGCCGCCAAGGCTTCTAGAGCCTTTCTTACGCCGTATACTTCACGCATCTCTTCAATTGACATCTCCTTGACAAACCTGCCCCTATAGGGGATAGTCTCGATTAGTCCATCCTTCTCTAGCTCACGCATGGCTTCGCGGATAGGCGTATTGCTGACCCCCAACGTTCGTGCCAGCTCATTGTCCTTCAACCTCGTTCCAGGTGGGAGTTCAGCGCTGAGGATTCTATCCTTGATGATGTCGTAGACCCTATGGGCAAGGGTATTACCCCTTCGTAACTGAAGTGAGTCGTTCGCCACTCTTTCCCTCGCTTTCACAACTCTAACTCTCTTGGGATTGACCTGCTGACATCTTCGATCGAGCAGGGATACATAATACATAATATATTATACACTCCTATGCTATAGCTGTCAAGATCCCGCATTCGTCGGTCGCGTCACGTTTAGTCGGGATTTTCTGAGAGCATCTGCCTTACACGAGTGCTCACCTTTTCCCTTTCCTCAGCTCATAACCTCCCAAAGCCAGTCTTGGCCTCGCTTCCTCGCGTTCTCTTTCACCATCCACAACCGGTTTCCTTACAGGATCCCGAGGGAGAAGTTCTCCGCCCCACTATCTGTCTTGAAGCCATCCATGGGCTTAGTTCTCCTCCTATACTCCCTTATCGC
>DMLA01000085.1:0-8416 GCA_003453555.1 Chloroflexota bacterium
AGACCTCACTTTATCCCCTTGACAAAATTGCATACCCGGTATATACTTAGTTTTGGAAATAGGTAGCCAGTATATGTTTAAGGAGGAGCCGTGACCGTCAAACACGCACTGTTGGCCATTCTCAACGCTACCCCCACCTACGGCTATGAACTGCACGGGTTGGTGGAAGCCAGCCTGGGCAATCACTGGGTGATCAACACCGGCCAGATCTATAGCACACTCTCGCGGTCGGAGAGGGACGGCCTGGTTGTGCGCCAGCCCGCGTCCGGGGTCAAAGGGGCAGAGCGCACAGCGTACGGCCTGACCCAAGATGGAAAGGTGGAACTGGAGCGCTGGTACGGCGAGCCGCTTTCTCGCGATTACCGACTACGGGACGCCTTCTACGCTAAGCTAATGCTCAGCCTCTTCTTCGGCCCGTCATCCCCGGCCGAGGTACTGCAAGTCCAGCGGCGGGAGTTACTCAGCGAGATGCACGAGTTGACCCGCATGAGGGCTGAGGCTGACCCCGGGAGCGAACTCCCCTGGCTGCTCTTGCTTGAAAGCGCCATCATGCACCTGGAGGCCGACCTGCGCTGGTTGGATATGTGCGAAACCCGGCTGGACGAATTGCGTCAGGTGCCTCTGCCTCGGTACGTCAGGCGGCCGCGCGGGCGTCCGCCCAAGAGCAGCCAGGCGGATGAGACGTCTTGAGAGAAGGAGGAACCAGTGAGTGAACTAGCGAAGACCATGATCTGGGCGGAAGGGCTGACCAAGCTTTACAGCGATGGGACCGAGGTGCGTGCACTAAATGGGGTGGACCTATCGGCTATGCAAGGGGAGTTTGTGGCCGTCATGGGACCTTCAGGTTCCGGCAAGTCGACGTTGCTCAACCTCATCGGGACACTGGACGAACCCACGGCCGGGCGCGTGGTCGTGGACGGGGTGGACGTGAGCACGTTGCAGGGCGATGCGCTGGCCGACTTCCGGCGAGAGCGCATTGGCTTCGTCTTCCAACTCTTCAACCTGGTGCCAACTCTCTCGGCGCTAGAGAACGTCATGCTGCCGCTGATCCCCTACCGTCGTCAATGTGAGTTCGACCTGCAGGCGCGCGCCTGTGAGTTGTTGGACGCTGTGGGGCTGGCGGAGCGGGTCAGCCACCTGCCCGCTCAACTTTCAGGTGGGGAGCAGCAACGGGTAGCGATCGCACGGGCGTTGGTGAACGAACCGACAATCGTGCTTGCCGACGAGCCCACGGGCAATGTCGACACTCGAGCGGGCGACGAGGTTATGGAGTTGCTCCGGCAGGTGTGCGACGAGGGGGGGCGCACGGTCGTGCTGGTGACCCACAGCCCGCGCGTCGCCGCCTTCGCCGACCGGGTCTATTTCCTCAAGGATGGAGGCATCGTAGACGAGTGCCGCCTGGGCGGGGAGCGCAGCCTGGAGGCAATCTGGGCATGTCTGGCCATGGGGTGAGCCGTTTCACTTCGTTCCGCTTGCCCTGCCGCACTCCGCGCGAGAAGTTATGCCACCAGGGAGGGAAGATGAACCAGACCAGGACGCAGGTGCTGCTCTTGATGTTGATGGGCGTGGTCATCCTGCTGATGATCGCCATCCTTGGCCTCTTCATCAGGATGAACCAGTTGCAGCAGGAGGTGCTGGCGGCGCTAGAACCGTTGCAGGCGATGAGGCGAGCGCAGGGCTTGGAGATCGGGACGGAAGCCCCGGCGTTCACCCTGCCTGATGCGACGGGTCAGATGGTTTCGCTGGGTGATTTCGCAGGGCAAAAGGTGCTGTTGGTCTTCTCCTCGACCCAATGCCCGGCCTGCGCCGAGGTGTGGCCTCATCTGAAGACCTTCAGCGAGCGCGGAGAGGACGTACAGATCGTGATGATCTCCTTGGGCTCTCCGGAGGAAAACCGGCAATTGGTGGAGGAGCAGGGGTTTGGCTTCCCTGTTCTGATCTGGGAGGACTCTGTGGCCAGGGACTCCGTTCTTCTACCTCATTGACGGGGAGGGCGTGATCTCGAACCGGGGCTTCGCCGAGACGCTGGAGCAACTGAAGGCGTTGGCGGTACCCGCTGAAGAGTGAAGAAGAAAGGAGGAGGTATAGGCGGTAGGATAGGCGATCAGGCTATCAGAAAATCCAAGTGGAAGGGAGGTGAATGGCGGTGAAGCGACAGAAGTGGCTGACGAGTACCCTGGTCGTGATGCTGGTGGCCTCCTTCTTGCTGGCAGTGGCCGGTTTTGCCCTGCCGAGGCCGGTTGTGGCTGCAGGTGGTGGCGTGGAGCCAGACTCGATCTGTGGCCTGTGTTTCCTGAGGACACAATGCTGCAACTGCAGGCCAACGATATGTGGCAGCTGGCCGCCCTACCTCTACCAGCTGTGGGAATGCTACACGGAGGAGTGGGAGGGGTGTCAGCAATACTGGGAACACTGGTGCATCTACTATTACCCTGACTGCATGCCCTAGCGAGAAAGTTCTGCTGGAAGGCGCTTCTTGATACCTTCCAGCAGAACGCCTTCTTGGGGCAGTGAAAGGACCCGAAAATGCGATATTGGTCACTGGGAAAAACATTGCTTCGCTTGGCTTTGGTCTTAATTTTCTTCCTCATAGCATTGGATTTTAATATATCCACATCCACTGCCCAAGAGCCAGACTTGCCAAGTCTCTTCGAATTTTTCACCACCGAGGGCAGCGAAGTACATCTGCCCTCGTGCCGCGCCCTGGAGCGGCTGGCCGCTGAGGAGGGGCCGGAACGCGTTATTGTGCTGGAGTATCATTCAGACGATGCCTACGCTGGGCCCTTCACGGAGGCCCGCATGGCCGCCTGGGGGGTGACGTTGATACCGGCGCTCTACGAGCATCCAACTGGCTACCTGGACGAGCACCTGGCCTATCAGTCCTACCGGCTGGCATTGCCGAGCTCGGGTTATCGTCAGCCGCCCTTCAGGGTGCGCGTAACCCAGCAACAACTGGGCAGAGAGGTGGCTCTTCAGGCGAGGGTGGAGAATGTGTGGGACAAGGAGGTCGCCAACGCTGAACTCATCTTTGTGCTGTACGAGGACCTAGGTCGGGATGGGTATCACTTCGTGGTGCGGGCCATGTCCGACCCTCAAGCCTTGCCTCCTCTGGCCGGAGGGCAGTCCATCCAGGTGAACGGCCAACTGGCGCTGCCGGAGGGAGTGAACGCCGAAGATGTTCAGGCGGTCGCTCTCGTCCAGGACGCCGTGAGCGGATTCCGCCTCCAGATCCTGGGCGCGGGAACCACCGCCACCGCTTACGCCTTCCCCCCGCCCATGCCAGAGAAGGCTGCGCCAACCGCCGGGCTAGCCCAACAGCCTCAAGTGATGGGCCTGAGGGCCATCTTGACCCAACTGCGGCCCTGGCTGGCCAGCGCTGCAGTCGTCACGACGCTGCTGCTCCTCCTCGCCGCCTCGGTGCGACCCCACACCTTCCGCTACGCGCTGCGCTCCTTGCGGGGGCGCGCCGACCGGACAACCTTCCTGCTGATGGGCGTGCTGGCTGCTTCGCTCGGTGTCAGCCTGCTCTCCTCGGTGACAGAGGCGGCCCATGTGCGGGTGGGGAGAGAAGTGGCCGCCTACTGGCGCACCACCTACGATCTCCTGGTGCGTCCCGGCGGTTCTCGTTCCCCCATCGAGACGCAGTACAACCTGTTGGAGGCCCACTACGAGAGTGGGCTGGCGGGAGGCATCACCATGGCCCAGTATGAGGCCATCAAGGCCCTGCCCGAGGTCGAAGTGGCTGCCCCCCTCGCCACCCTGGGCTACTTCAGCGTGAGCGTGCATCTCGGCACGCGAAGTGTTCCCATGGGGGCCTACCGGATCGAGCGGCTGCTGCAGGTGGACAACGGTCTCGAAGTTCTGTCTGAGCGCACGGAGTCCTATTTCTTGCGCTACCTCTCGCCATCTGTTGTACCGGGCCGCCCCTTGCCCGGGGCGGAGGCTCTGCAGGCATTCGATAGTTACAGTTTTTCACCCATCCCCACTCAGTTTCCATTAATGCTGCGAGCAGATATCCCGCACAATGTCTTAGTGATGGCCGTGGACCCACAGGCTGAGGCAGCACTGGTGGGCCTGGACCATTTTCTACTGGACGGTCGCTACTTCTTGCCAGAGGATAAAATCACGGCAGAAGAAGTCTCTTTCGAGGGCGAGCCTGCGGCGGTCAATTACACCGTGCCGGTGCTGGTCAACACCCACTCCTATATTAGTTACACCCTTCAATACAGCGTCAGCCAGGTGTCGTTGCCCCTCCCGGGCGTGCCTACCCTGAAGACGCTGGAAGCCCTACGCCAGGCTGGCGGCCGCCGCTACCTAGAACAGGCCCCTGCCCGCTTTTTGTTCCGACGCAGTTGGGATGCTGAGGAGGTGAACGCACTACTGTACAGCGCTTTCGCAGGCGCAACGGAGGAGAGGCGGGCAGTGGTTCCTATCGGTTCGGGCGACATGGGAGGGCATGCTATTGGCTCTACCGGGCTGGGGGGCCGCATTGCCCCTCGTCCGGTTGAATATCAAGAGTACCAAGACCAGACACGGCCACTACCACCCGCGGGACTGGTGCTGGAGGCGAAGCCGGTGGCTCTGTTTGGGCCCGAAGTGAGTTTTCGCCCTCTTACAGTCGTGAGCAGGAAGGGGCCAACGACGGCATTCTCCTTGTACCCTCTGGGCCGTTTCGACCCGGTTCAGTTGCTAGAAGCGCAGGCGCTATCTCCCAACGCCGTCCCGCTGGAGACCTACCTGCCGCCCTGGGCAGTCCTCAAGTACGATGAGGAGGGCCAGCCCGTGGAGCCGGTGGCGCTCAAGCCCACCTTCAACCCCGGCGGCTACGTCACCACCCCGCCTCTCATCCTGGCCCCCCTCGAACTGGCTGAACTGCTGAGCGGCCCAGCCCCCATCTCCTGTATCCGCGTGCGAGTGGCAGGCATCAAGGAGATGAGTGAAGAGGCACGAGCTAAGATCGAGGCATTGGCCCAGGAGATCGTGGACCGCACTGGCCTGGAAGTGGATGTCATGGTGGGCTCTTCCCCCCAACCGGTCCTGGTGCACATTCCCAGCTACGGGGAGGTGCCCCCCACAGGCTACGTCGAGGAGTTGTGGGTGAAGAAGAACGTGGATACGGCCATCCTGTCGGACACGCAGTGGACCAGTTTCCTGGTGCTGGGGCTGACGCTGGGGGTGTGCACCCTGTACGTCGCCGGTGTCTCCTACCTCTCGGTGCTGGGCCGGCAGGCGGAGTTGGGATTGCTCAAGGCGGTGGGCTGGCGCACCTCGACGGTGGTGGGTCTGATCCTGTCGGAGCAGGCGCTGGTGGGAGGAGTGGCCGGGGTAGTGAGTGCGTTGCTAGCGCTGGGCCTAAGTTGGTTGCTCCATATGGCCATCCCTGTGGAGGCGGCACTCATGATGTTACCACTGGGCCTCGGGCTGTGCCTGGTGGGAGGGCTGGCGCCAGCCTGGCGGGCGGTGGCTGTGCCGCCAGCGCACGTGGTGCAGGTGGGCGAGGTGGAGGCGCGTGGGGAAGCGTTGGGGCGGCTGTCGGTGACAGGCTACTCGTTCCGCAACCTGCTGCGCCGCCGAGGCCGAGCGCTGGCGGCGGTGCTTACCTTGGCACTGGCGACGGCGCTCTTGGCCTTCATGGGGCTCGTGACCCTCTCGGCGCGCCACTATCTGGAGACGACGCTCCTCGGCCGACACGTCGCGGTCGAGGTGCGAGGCTACCACCTGGCGGTAGCGCTGCTGTGCGCGCTCGTGGCAGCGCTGACGGTGGGTGATCTGACGCTACTTAACGCTCGGGAGCGGCGGCGGGAGATGGGGCTGTTGAGGGCGGTGGGCTGGCGGGCAGGGGATGTGGTGCGAGTCTTTCTGTGGGAGGCGGCGTGGATCGGGCTCGTAGGAGGCTTGCTGGGGAGCGGGCTAGCGCTGGGGGGTTTCGCCGCCCTTGGGCCGGCCTGGTCGGGGGGGATGCTCTGGGTGGTGTTGGGTGGGCTCGCGCTACCAGCCCTGGTTAGCGCGGGGGCAGCCTGGTATCCGGCGTGGGCGGCGGCGGGAGAGTTGCCGGTATCGTCGCTGAACGAGTTGCCCCGGCAGCGGCCGGCGATGGTAGAGCGGCGACAGGCGACGGTGCGGCTAGCCGCAGGGTTGGCGGCGGTCACCTTGGCGATTGGCGGGCTGGTGTGGTGGCGGGTGCAGGTGCCACCACCGGTCCCACCTATGGTGGCTGTGGCCTCCCCGACAACCGCTATGCCCACGCTGGCCCTGACGCCCACGGCGACACTCGGCCCACCGGTGGAGCCGACGGCGGCTCACCCAGCCGAGGCAGCAGTGGAGAGCCTGCGCATGTACGAGATGGCGCAAGGGCTGATGGAGATGGGTGAACGGGAGCCAGGGAGCGAAATGGCGAGAGAAGCGGCTGATTACGTGGCCCAGGCGTTCGCTTCATACGGCCTGGCGGTGGAGCGGGAGGAGGTAGAGATCCCACCCCTTGCGTCGGCACGCTATGTATCGCTGCGGGTGGGGGAGGTCGAAGTCATTCCCCAGAGTACAGCCGCCCACCTGGGTACCCTGACCACCGGTGTCCTGACCGCACCGGTTCGCCTTGTGGACCCGACGGCCCTCCCGCCCCTAGAAGAGGTGGAAGGACATGTGGTCGCGGTAGCAGAGACCGGCGCTGAGGATGGAACATTGCCCGGCCTGGCCGCCCTGCTCACAGCCTACCCACCGGAGGCGTTGATGGCCGCCGTCAGCCTCTACCCCGAGGATGCCGCCGCACTGCAGGACGCCCTGGCCACTGCTGAGGGAGAGGCGGCCCTCACTTTCGAGGGCTGGTACCAGCATGAGGGCGGACGGACAGAGAATATCGTGGCGACCCTGCCAGGAACGGTACGCCCCGAAGAGGAGGTCTGGCTTCTGGCCCTGCGGAATAGTGAGGGGTGGGAACCAAAAGCCGACGGCGGAAGCACGGCTACAGCGCTGTTGCTCGAACTGGCGCGGGTCTTTGGCCCACAGCCCCTCTCCCGCACCCTCCGCTTCGTCTCCCTGGGGAGTGAACAGGCGAGACACTTTCTCAGCAGCCAGGCCTTTCTGGAGGCCCACCAGGGTGAATTGGAACGGGTGGTAGCCGTGCTGGACCTGGGAACGGTGATGGCGGGAGAGCATCTCCTGTTCGGCTTCCGCCAGACTGAGGAGTCTCCCCGATGGGTCACAACTCCGTCGCTGATAGACTTGGATGACCCAGACGCGCTGGTGTCCGGCCTGGCTGGACTACGAGGTGAGGTGGTGGGGCCGTCGCCCGACGAGGTGGAGACGCCAGGCTGGTTGCTGCAAATGGGCCAGGCGGTGGCGGATGAACTGGACTACCCGCTGGCGCAGGTCACCTTCAGGGGAAGCGAGTTGACCTTCATGCAGGCCGGGCTGCCAGCGGCTAGGCTGGCCTGGGGGATGGAGGATGGGATGCCCGATCCTCAGGCTGAGCCGCAACTCCGGGTGGACCGACTGGAGCAGAGTGCGGCCCTGGCCTACGCGCTGGTGCAGCGTCTGGCGGAGAAAGAGAAGGCCGAATGAGGGAAACCAGCCAGTCTGAACCGTCCTTTCCCATCCGTTCGCGCCATTCGTTGAATATTCGACCCAATTTGAGCCACCACCGGAGCATTGGAGACGGGCATCTCTGTGGATGCCCGTCCCCGAGAGGCTCAGGTCGAAGGGCCCCTGGGGGATCTTGGAAGGCTCTTCGCCCAGAGGAAACACCCTTTCATCCAACAGACTTGTGGGGTTCACGCGGTCGACGACGCGAAAGAAGTCCTTCTTGGTGTTGGAGTCAAGTGGGCTTGCTCGACCGATGACGTGCAAGAGGACTACCCTGGAGGCGATGGGTTTCAGAAGAACATTGTTTCGAGTAGGCGGCATATCCACGCCGGTGTGGTCTTGTCTCAGTCTCGGAAATGCTCGTCGCGGGATCGGGCCATATCCCCATCCGCCGCTACGATCCGAACGGCGTAGTCAGAATGCCCGAGATGAGAGCGCACCTTGACGCTCCTTCGCTACCTCGCGGGCATGTTCGATTTTGACGCAGAAGATCTCCGTCTCCTCCACGGGCCCAGAAGTGGTGAGAGTGTCGGCCAAGTGCTCACAGATCTGGGGAGTCCAGTCCTGCATTTCACACGCTGCTTTCGCCGCGTGATGGCCCTCTGAATCACCATAGTCGCGGAACCGTTCGAAAATGTCAGCAAGTCTTGCGCCGCGCACGCCCGATTCCCGAATCACCCCGACGACCCAATTGAGGTTCTTTTTTCCCTCAAGATAGGCTCGGAGGCAATTTTGCGCATATCTCCGTGCCGTCCCCTCAGGGCTCTTGGTCCTTACCACGATATGCCTCCTTGCTATTTCGGCCATAACCTCCTATTCCATCTACTGCTCTCCGACC
>DMLA01000085.1:8812-11795 GCA_003453555.1 Chloroflexota bacterium
CAATCATGGTCGAAGATGGCTAGCCAGATCCCAACTCCCAGGATGGCAATGGCTAGGAATACCCCCCAGAAGGCTCTGTCGAACATGTCTCCACGTCCGGCTCGTGTCATCATCTCTGGATTCGTTCCAGGGTGACGGAGGACGACACATGGGCTCAGTATAGCACCGAGGCTCAGCCGGGGTAACGGCACCGCAAACTTACAGGGTACGAACGAACTAGCTGCCCCAAACCAAGCCCTGACTCGTCATCTATGGACCTCTCCCTCACAGACAGCTTGCAGTCTTGCAAAGTAACCTACGTGACCACCCAAGGGATGCCACAAGAAAACAAAGTGGTGAGATTGAGAAAGTAGATGGATATCCATAGCCATCATCGATCTATCCTACCAGGAGAGAATCATAATAGGCCTTGCAATGGACTTCCACAATCTGATGGTGCGTTCTTGGATCGATGCTGGATGGAGAGGATCACTAGGCGAGCAGACGGTTCCCAGTGAAGGAAAGGAGGGGTGTAGTGAGTGTCTGTGCTAGTTGGATACTATAACTCTCAGCCCTGCTGGGGCCTCTCCCTACCTATCTCCTGGAAGGAGTTTTACGGCGTAAATTCTTGATCCTTCCCGCCAGCAATACTCTCTTCACCATGATGCTCGACAGCTCACTAGCCCTAATCACACTCGCGCACCAGCATCAATAGGGGTGCGCCCTCTGCTCAACCGCTTGACATACTAGCACATCTGTGCTATACTATTCTCAGTCTATATGCATGGGTTCTTCTGCGGCTCCCGACAAAAGCTGCACAACAGGAGGGATGGCCCTACAAATTTGTTCCCTTCTGAGGGTTCTCATCGGTCCGGCAGATAACTAGCTGGTAGAGCTCAGCTCCCGATGGAATCCCAAGGATCGATCACCTGCAGCCAGTTCACCAGCCAGGCGACGATCAAAGACAGTTCTTCGAGGTAAGCCCCATAGGGCTGGATGAGCCACGCTCCCCTGAATGACTGTCAAGGGCCGAACAGCCTAGAGCAAACTGCTTATAGGCCGAATAGGCGACCGAAAGGTCTCCCCATAACTGAATAGAGAGAACACCTTCCCCGAGGCATCGCTCCCCAACAGAGGCGGAACTGCGTCGGGCAAAGGTGTTTGTGTACATCATCCAATCGAAATTCCTTGGAGATGGAATCTTCCCTTTCCAGGGGGTTTTCCCATTTCTGGGAGATACCTGCAGCTCTTCTCCCAACCTCTCCCAGTCGTATATGAGCGCAAGAGAGGTTTCAGTCGCCCTTCGCCTTCGAGCGTTGCATAGGTCAGTTCAAAATCTCCCTCATCCGTGATATACTCTACCTGGATTGGAGGTTTACCCATGGAAGGTATTCCCTTGACGTTGGCTCCTTACTTCCCTGAGTGCGACTTGAGAGAGATCGATCCGGACCGCGATGCAGATATCCTCATCGAGCGCACCTTGGAGTACGGTGATCGAGGCGAGGTGACTTGGCTTTTCAAAAGGCTGGGAGAGTCTAGGATCAAGGAGTTCCTCCGACGAAGAGGCGCCCGCGCCCTCTCCAAGCGAGCTTTCGCCTTCTGGTGCCTGGTGCTGGGAGTCGAACAATGGCACTGCCCAGCCTGGGCCGGTATGGCAGATCTGCTCTGGGGAAGATAGGATGAACGCGCTCCACTGGGAGGCGGTCCCGGAAGTAGCGCGAGACATCCTAGCACTCCTGGGGCAGACCGCATTAGCGGAGCAGTTCTACCTCGCTGGTGGCACGGGCCTTGCACTGCTTCTGGGTCACCGCATCTCGGCCGATCTCGATCTCTTCTCAAGGGAGAATACGCTCTCCTCGAGCGAGCGACGAGAGCTCTTGCGTGCTCTGGCCGAATTCTGGCCTGGTGATGCTCTGAAGGTCGCCCTCGAGAAGGACGGGACTCTCATCATCGCTCTGCAAGGCGTCACCACAAGCTTGTTCCACTACCAGTACCCTCTGGTCAGTCCCACAATGTCCCTCGCTGGTAACTTGAGCCTTGCTTCCCTGGAGGACATTGGCTTAATGAAGGTGGCAGCGATCATTGGGCGCGGAACGAAGCGCGATTTCGTGGACCTCTTCTTCGTGACCAAGGAAGTGCCGCTGGAAAGGTTATTGGAGCTTGGGGCAACGAAGTTTCCCCAGGCTAGAGATCTTCCTCTCCAAGCCTTGAAAGCCATGGCTTACTTCGCTGACGCCGATAGGGATCCTGCTCTCAGAACGCTAGTGGAAGTAGACTGGGAAGAGGTAAAGCACCACTTCGAAGCGCAAGCAGTAAGCCTCGGCCGCCGATGGTCGGGGTTGACACCCTAGACCCCTTGCAGCGCTGACCCTTCACAAGCGCCTACCCCGTCAGACCTCAGATAGCCCCTAAGAAAAGCTCGCCTCAGCCCTTCCGCGACAACCCAAGGGATATCACACCCCACCCTTGGCCGGATCGCTCAATAGGTGGACCGGTAGTAGTCTGCGCCAACTGAATACGTGAGAAGGCCTACCCTCAGACACTGTCTCCCGAACGAGGCGATGATCCGTTCGGGAGGTCGTTTGTCTCTGAACCTCGATCAGAAGCCCCTTTGGATCGAAGCGTTCCTTCCCGAGGGGCTTTTCCTATTTCCGCCAGAGAGGAGGTGATGCAAGTAAACGCAATGCGGCATGCCCAGAACGCACTAACCCAAACAATCTCAACAGGAGGTGAACATGTCAGAGTTAGTAGTCGAACGAAACGGCAAGCTCGTGGGAAGGGGGCTGGAATCCCTAGGTGAAATCCTATCCCTCCCTGAAGGGCACACAGGCTATAAGACCGACGAAATGGCCCTTGAGTTGCTCGAGGCCCTGAGGGGAGAAAGAGCCAAACCTCACCCTGATGGCCCTCTGACAGCGCTCCAAGAGGAGATCACCCAAGCCGCCGCCGGTCGAACCAAGGCGCAGTCCCTTGTCCACGAGCTCGTAGAGATCAGAGAGCTTCA
>DMLA01000152.1 GCA_003453555.1 Chloroflexota bacterium
GGGGAGTCCCCGTTCTCATCCCATAGCCATACCTCTGGGTTGGATCACTATCTCGTCAATCAAGACCCTGGAGGGCAGAGAGGCCAGGTACAGAGCTAGCTGGGCTATATCCTCCGCTTTCAGCATTCTCGAACGATCTGGGGCGGTAGGATCATTATCGTACCAAGGGGTATCTACGTAGCCGGGGCAGATTACGTGGACCCCGATATTGTGAGGCAACATCTCTAACGCCAAACAGCGGCTGAAGGCTATGACAGCCGCCTTCGCTGCACAATAGGCACTACACTCAATGAAAGGGATCTTGCCCGCATCGGAGGAGATGTTGATAATTCGACCTCTCTTCTGCTCTATCATAGCGGGCAAGACCTCTCTGCAGCAAAGGAAGGTCCCTTTGACGTTGACGTCGAAGACCTCGTCCCAGTCCTCGGTCTTGAAATCCACCACCGGGCCCCAATGTCCCATCCCGGCATCGTTGACCAAAATGTCGACACGGCCAAACTCCCTCAGGGCTTCACCAACCATGGCTCTAACTTGCGTCTCCTGAGAGACATCAATAGGTACGACCAAAGACTCCCCACCGCGACCAAGAACCTCTCGCGCCACCTCCTGAAGTTTGGCTTCTCTACGAGCGGACAAAACCACCTTAGCCCCTTCTTGAGCAAAAGTGAGAGCGATCTCCCTGCCTATGCCGCTACTGGCGCCGGTTACGATTGTCACTTTGTCCTTCAACGCTAAACCCTTGTGCTTCTCTCCCATTCTTATTCCTTTCTATTGCCAGTTGTCCAGGTATTCCTCGACTTCCTTGAGGATGGGGTACCCATCTTCTCTTGGGCGCGAGATTACCATCGCTGCTAGGGCATTGGCGAATCGTAGCGTTTTTGGAATGTCCCAACTTCTAAGAAGTCCAAAGACCACGCCAGCGTTGAAGCAATCCCCGGCACCGGTGGTATCCAAGGGCAAAACGCGAAAGGCAGATTGTCGGAAGATTCCCTCCCTTGTCCTGGCAATGCTCCCCGCCTCACCCATTTTGATAACGACCTGGTTTGGGCAACGAGCAAATAGACGTTCTAGACAACCCTCGGGGGAGTCCTCACCGGTCAACGCCTGCGCTTCGTTCAGACTCGGTAGAAAGATGTCCACCACCTCCAGTAGCCGCATCACCTCTTCCACGGAACGCTCCGGCCATCCCTTGACATCCCATCCGGTATCGAAGAGTACTCGTTTGCCCTCCGCATGAACCTCTTCCATTAGCCTCCTCGTGCCGGCGAACCCAAGACCCGGTAAGAGGAAATAGCCTGAGATGAGCATGCATTCTGCCTCCTTCCAAGCCTTGCGGTGCCTAAGAACCAAATCAATGTCCAGATGCTTAAGGTGCCCCGAATGGGTCACAAAGGCGCGCTCCCCATCTTCCCGCCCGAGACAAACGCTAATACCTGTACGCGCATCCAGTGAACGCTCAATATGGCTTATGTCGATCTTGGCATCATCCAATATGGATAACAACTCCTGGCCGATGGCATCATCTCCCACATTGGCGATGGCCGAGACTCCAACTCCTAGCCTAGCCAAGCAGAGAAGGACGTTACCTATCCCTCCCGGGCGCCAACCCATATGGCTGGTGATGACCTCGCTGCCCCAGATCGGGAAATCCTTCAGCGGGTACAATGCCAGATCAGCATTGAGATTGCCGATAACACAGACTCGCTTACTCATAAAGGGTTACCTTCTTGGCCTTATCAAACTTGCCCGGTTGCAAACCTTTCTCTCTGGCAATCCTCCAGGAGAGCAGCTGGATGGGCAGAATCTCCAACAGGGGAGAATAGAACTCGTCAAGAGGCGGCAGCGTTAGATTGAAGATCCTTTCCCGTTGTAATTCCTCATCGCTACCAATGATGACTACTTTTCCTCCAAATTGGGCTATGTCGTGCGCCAGCCGCAAGTTGATATCTCTCGTTCTCCCCTGCATGGCAAATACGATAGCCGCGAAGTCTGGAGACACCACTTCCAGAGGCCCATGTCTGAATTGGCCGGCACTCATCCCTTCAGCCCGCATCTTCGCCGCTTCCTTCAGGATTAGCGCTCCGCCCATCGCCGAGGCTAGTGAGGGGCCTCGCCCAAACAGGGAGAGATAATCCACCTTGCCTAAGAAGTGAAACACGACGTCGATCTTCTCCCTCCACCGCGTGAGGAAACTCTCCATGGCTTCCACAGCCGCATATAGCCCCTCCAGCCGTTGTGCGTCCATGCCAGAGGTGAGATACATAGCCAAGAGGAGGCTAACTGTGACGGTTACGGTGTGAGTCTTGGAGGCAGGCCCACTTTCTTGTCCGGCATACAGGAATAGAGATAGATCGCTATTTCTGGCAAGATAATTGTCGGCATCATTGGTAAGGCTCACGACAGATGTCCTGCCCCGAACTTCACCGAGAAGCTTCTTCACCTCCGCCGTTTCCCCAGATTGGGACGCGATCACCGCCAGAACTCGATCGGAGATGAGATCTTTATAGTAATGCAATAGCTCCGAAGCCTCCACCATGATGGCCGATAAGCCATGCTCGTTCAAATAGATACAAGCAGGATAGAGGGCAAAATAAGAGCTGCCCATGCCCGTCAATAAGAGCAGCTGATACTTTCCCTGCTCCATCGCCTTGGCCACCGGTCGAAGCAGAGATTCGTCCTCCAAGTAGTGATCCAAAGTTGCTCGGAGAACTCGGGGCTGTGACAATATCTCCTCTAAAAAATAGTCCATCTCGTTCCTCCACCGATTACTCAGAAGTCATGGCTCTCCAATGGAAGATCGTCCCACAGAATCCATCCAAATCTACCTCCCAGCCGTGCTCATCATGTACCAACCTTCTAGCCTGGCTTGGGGCGAGTTCCCTCACCTCTTCCAATGACAAGGCAGTAGTGATTCGGGTTCTAATCGGCTCCGCTCCATGATTAACCACCACAAGGTATCCCTCGTTGGAGCACGGGAGTAGCCCCAATTCTACCTTCGGGTTGTCACAGTCGAAGAGCGATCTCAGGCCAGCATAGTTCCTCAGGGCCTGATAAAGTCGCCAAGTGGGCTCCTCCCCCTCGAAGGCCCCTGGAGTCTGGGCCAGGTAGTGCTCCAAAGGATAGGCTGAGAGCAAGGTTCGCCCTTGGCCTAGAGAATGAGCGACGATGGCCGGGTTGCTTTCTTGGTCAATCGCTACGATCTGACCCGCGCTAACGCGTAGGAGATAGCCCATATCCGCAGGCGAACGGCCTGCTTGATAGCGAAATCTTTCCCCCTTCTTCAAGCCGTGGAAATCCTCTATCATCTCTATTTCCGCCCAGCCTTGCGGGATGATCCGATCTTCCAAGGAAGCACCAAATAAGTCCTCCATCTCTGGTATGGCCGCATCCCCGGAAAGAGAACCATAGAGTGTCCCACCCGCCTCCACGTACCGTTGTGCCCGGCGCCAAAAGGTGGTATGAACATGATTGAAACTGAGGGAGGTGGAGGTGAGGGGCGAGGGCAGGAGTATCAGGGGCAGCTTCTCCCAAGAATCATACTCACGAGGAAAGCCAACCTCCAGATGCGCTTCCTTGGCCAGTATGAACGCGCTGAGCCAGGAGGAAACTGGAAGCACCACCCCGCTTCTCCTCTCCCTCTTTTCCGCCCAGGCTTCTTCAGCGGACACGTACAGGGAGAGATGGGGTTCGCTGATGCCGTAGCGAGAGTAATCGGGACCATAAGCGAACTCGTGAGGCACGATGATGCCTGCTTGCAAAGGGGGCAGGGTGATGCTGTCAAATTCCATCTGGCTAAGCACTCGACTGAGTTTTCGTAATTCCTCCCCTGCAGGGCGAGTTTGCTTTCGAGCATCGGTAACGCCGAACTGGGTCTCATGAGGGCAGCGAAGATAGGGCACGCGAGACCAAATGGCCTCCTCAGCATCGGTGAAACACCAAGCCACCAAGCCGTGAGCGCCGCTGCCAAGCGCACTGTACATCATCGTATTGTAGTATCGGGCGATACGTTGAGGCGTGAACTGAGCGCTGGAGGCCCCGAATTCTTGCACCATCACTGGTTTCCCGGCCCCTCGGGCCAACATGGTCTCGAAGGCTGCAGCATATGTAACCCGCATAGAGAGCAAGGGGTCAGGATAGTATTCGGGTTGATAGAAGGGGTAAGGGTGCACACTAAGGAAATCCACGGCCTCAGCGATGATGTCAGCTCGGAAAGGGCGGCGCCCGATCTCCTGACTGCTCGTGCCCACCAGGATGGTATGCTGGGAGTCAAACTGACGGATGGCCGCAACCAGAGCATTGGTCCAGTTGGCAGCCATGGCGTCCGAGGTCTCCTGAGCCACTATCCAATAGGGAGGCTCATCGGTGAGATCCCAAGCCAGGATAGTGGCCTCATCCTTATACCGGCGAGCGAACTCCTTGACGTGTTCGACTTGCAAGCGAAGCATCTCTGGGTCAGCATGGGGGTGACGGCCAGCACGCCAGGGCACATCCCAATAGGCATCCCCCACCTCTCCACCGATGAAGAAAGTAGGATTCACGTATAGATGGTATTTCTTAGCCAGGCGGATGATCTCATCGAATTGAGTGAAGGCCTCTTCGTTGTATTGCCCCGGCCTTGGCTCGAACCAAGCCCAGAACAGGTCGAACCGCACAAAATTCAGCTCCATCTCGCGCATCAAACAAAAATCGGAATCCCAGACCTCGGGGTTCCATTCGTAAGGCCATTGCAAGGCCTCCCGCGCCGGCACGTAATGGGTTCCCAAAACGAACAGAGCTTTCCCGTCCACTGAAAAGTAGTTGCCTTCCAACTTCGCCTGCTTCGAGTTCATCGACACCTCCTCGGAGGTTATGAGAAGTTGACCTCTAGGTCATTCTCAGCAGCCTCTCTTTCGTTAACACATGGAGTGGGGTTTGGCCCGAAAAAAATCGCGCGAAGTCCTCCACCACTATCCGGCCCAAGAGCCCATATGCCTCTTCTGTATGTGCTGCCCGATGAGGGGTCAAGATGACGTTATCTAGGCCGCGCAACTCATGAGAACCGGGCAGGGGCTCCTCAGAAGAGACATCAAGGGCCGCTTTCAGCTTCCCCCCCTTCAACTTTTCCACCAGAGATTCCTGGTCTATGATGTCCCCTCGCGCGGTGTTAACCAAAATTGCGCCTGGCCGCAAGAGATCAAGCCTTTGCCGGTCCAATAGGTGATATGTCTCAGGGGTTAGGCCGGCATGTACACTCACCACATCACAGGTGGTCAGAACCTCCTCTAGGAAGGCAGAGTTAGCGCCTAGGTTGACGATCACGTCTTCTGACACGTAAGGGTCGTAGACCAATATCTCCACATCGAAGGACTCGAGCAAGGTGGCTAGTTTTTGACCGATCAAGCCGAAGCCGATAAGCCCCACTCTCTTCCCTGTCAGCTCTCGTCCCAGAGGTAGCGCACCACCTTCCTGACGAGCCCTCATCAACCGGTCATAGAAGGTTATGTCGTGAAGGCAATCCAAGATCAGAGCCAACGCAAACTCTGCGACGCTGGTGCTCATCGCTGGAGCTGAATTGACGATGACGATGCCTCGAGCGAGCGCAGTCTCAGTATCGATATGCTTAACCGTCCCTCCCACCTGACCGATGATCTTGAGCCTCTTGGCCTGAGCGATGTTTCGTTTAGTAAGGCCTCCTCCCTCCCAGCCGAAGATAGCACCGTTGACCTCTCGTACCTTGTCTGACATCTCTTCCTCGCTCAGATCGCGGTCGGTCTCGTTTCTCATGACATCGGCAAATGAACGAAGACAGCCTTCAACTTCCGGGCTGAAAAAGAGCCCATAAAGTCGTGGGGGCAGCGCTACGAAGACTAGAGGCTTTCTCATGCCACGAGCGCCCTTCTGTTCCGAAAGTCAGTAAACTGCCAAGCACACATGCTAACGAACCTCGCGCTGCTTAGTGCCTCACTTCTCTGGCCAGCTCTTCAGCAACTCTTCCAGGCCTAGCTCGGTCAGTTTTTCCCTGGTGGGCATAGCCGTAACTGGGTCCCAACTCCTGGACGCGAGATATTCCCTCGCCAAGGTCTCCACATCTACCTCAATCCCCGCCAGATTCCCGGCTTCGAGAGGGGGGTTTCCGATGATTAGACCTGGCAACTTGAACTTCAAGGGGTTCAAGCCCTCCCGCAAGTTGAAAAGGTGACGCAAGTTGGATATGCGCTCTCCGATGCGCAAGCACTCTTCAAGGGTGAGAGCCCAACCTGTCACAGCCGATAGAAAATCAGGCACGTACTGAATGTCCGTGCACTCGCAACCGAAATGGCAAAGCCCAGCCGCGCTGACCACGTGGAGTATGTCCGTTACTTTCTTGAATATCTCCGCTTTGCCTGCATACAGGTATTTCTCTTCCTGATCGGGTATCCCAAGGCGCTGCCGTGAGGTAGCAGGCAGGTCGTAGGCCCAGTGTCCCCCTTGAGTATGGCGGGCGGGGGTGGCATCCAGCCAATAACTGAGGGCTAGAGTGGGCAGATAACGAGGGTCATGCATGGGGACCTCTTGCCCCTGGATATGAACAGCCAATTCCTTGGCTCCTCCCCCGATTCTCTCCGCCGCCCTCTTCACCCCATCGGCCAACAGAGCGCCCAACCCCTCCCTCTCAGCCATTTTCTCGATTATGGCGATCATAGCCAGGGCATTCCCCCATCGCAGCTCCAGTCCATCAGTATCCTTCAGCGAAAGCAATCCCCTCTCGTAACATTCCATAGCAAATGCTAGGGTGGCGCCCGTAGAGATGGTATCGAGCCCATATCGGTTGCACAAGTCATTGGCTTTTATGATCGCTTCCACGTCGTCCACCAGGGTCATGGTGCCGAAAGCCGCCAGGGTCTCATACTCCGGCTTATGTCCTTCAACGGCGTATGGCCCTTCCGTCACTCTCACATGTCCACCGCAGCCCAAGGGACAATGCCAACAAGCGAAACGTCTCTCCTGATATTTGATCACGTTATCGTCGCTTATAGCCTCTGCCCCGGGGAAGTTAATGGGGCCCACCCCTCTCCAGTTCTTGACCGGCGCGTCGCCGCTAACCGATGCTCCCTCTAGCCCTCCGCATGTACCGTAGTCGCGGTAGTAGTCGACCAAGGAGCCCGTTAGGCTGGACAAATACCGCTTTCGAAGATCTAAAACCCTCTCCCTGTCCGCAAGCGGCACTTCCATATCGCCCCCTACGGCAACCGCCTTCAACTTCTTTGAACCCATAACCGCCCCCAGCCCTGACCGGCCAGCGGCCCGGCCTTTGTTGTTGATGATACAGGAGATTAAGGCCAATTTCTCACCTGCGGGGCCGATACAGGCCACTTCAGTCTTCGCTCCCAACTCTGCCTTGAGGAGATCCTCGGTCTCAACGGTGTCTAGGCCCCACAACCCTTGGGCATCCCGGAGCTCGGCGTCCCCCTGGTGAAGGAACAAATAGACCGGCTTCTTTGACTCCCCAGTGAAGAAGACAGCGTCATAGCCTGCAAACTTCATATGCGGCCCGAAGAAGCCTCCGGAATTTGCATCTCCCCAGGTTTGCGTCAGAGGCGACTTGCCCACGACCATATAGCGCGAAGCGATGAGGGCCGGGGTGCCAGTGAGAGGCCCGGTAATGAACCCTAGTATGTTTTGGGGGCTTAGGGGAGCCACCCCTGGACGTTGTCGATCCCAAATGAGCCTGACAGCAAGGCCATAGCCACCCAAGAATCGGCGACACAATTCCTCATCCGTTCGTTCCTCTTTCATCGTTCCGCGGGAGAGATCCACGAAAAGGATGCGACCCATGTACCCACCAGCCATGCTTTTCCTCCGAACAACAATAATCTAGCGCCGACTACCTAGCTGGTCGAAAGACCAGAGCTTGCTATCGCCTAACGGAATCAGCTACTCTATGAACTGCAGTTGACTAAAGCAGAAAGCGATGATGGTGGGCAAGGCGGCGGTGGCAGAGCTGCCCACGGTCTGAATCCAGGAATTCATCGGGGATGGACAACATATGACAAAAACATGTTACCACTCGTCGAGCGTTTGTCAACTACCTGGGGCTGGCTTCTGGTAGGATAGTGAGAATATCACCTCTCGACGCCACAGGAATAAGGGAAGCAGGGTCCCCTGCCTGCGGAAAAAGCGTCACCCCAGAACGGTCGCACGAAGGACTTGGGCCTTGCTCCCAGCATCACTCCGCCAGAAGCAGGACCCACTAGTCAAGAGCATATTAACACCTGAGATACCGGGCTAATTGACCGAGGGGCAAGAAAATGGTATATTGCATAATGCATTA
>DMLA01000088.1:0-1406 GCA_003453555.1 Chloroflexota bacterium
ACGGCGTAGATGCTATCGCGACCCCCTTTGGCCTCTATAGCCTCCCCCCGGGGATAGGACCAGATGATGAGGGGCAGACCGTACCGATCACACTCCTCACGAATACGGCCCAACTGGATGAAATCCTCACCCTGGGAGGGCGAGCCCACGTAGAGGGTGTACCCCACGGCGTCGGCTCCCAGTCGGACCGCATCCTCCACCGAGGCGGTCTGGGGGGAGAAGGCGTAAGCCTCGGAGGGGATATTGGTCTTGCCGTTCAGTTTGAGGATTAACGGCACCTCCCCTGCATACCCTCCCATATGCTTCTGGGCTAGGCCGATGTGGAAAACGATGCCGGAGAAGCCTCCCTCCTTGGCCAACCGAAGTTGGTATTCTGGATCTTGACTGGGTGGGTTGGCAAGGAAATCTCGCGGGCCGTGCTCTAGGCCATGATCGATGGGGAGGAGAAGCATGGTGCCGTTGCCGGGGCCGTATTTATATAATAGCCGATAGAGCCTGGTTCTCTTGCCCAAACTCAGGTCCAGATCCTCCAAATTAGGTCTCTTACTTGACATTTCCTACTCCTTTCTTTTATATGCCTAGGGGATGCAAGCCAGTTCGCAGAGTTATTTGGTCTCCATGATGGCCAGGGCGATCTCCCCGGCTGCTACCACTACCTCCCTCTGAGAGAGTGTTCCCCCCACCCTCGTCATGAGGATGTAGGTGCCCTCCGGCACATCCCCTAGGACGAAATTCTCCCTCCATTCTTCGTCGGAGTTCACCTCCTCTGGAGGGTAGGTAAATATCTCCTGCCAGCGTTGCTCGGGGGATTCAGCATGGTGAACGGTTATCAGGGTTTCAGGGATCGGCCTACCTTGAGCGTCGATGAGGCGGCCGACGATGATCCCACATCCGGGGAGGGGGCGAAGCCAGAGTTCTGGATTAAGAGTTCTATCGTAGGTGTTCTCTCCCACTCGTACCTCGAAATGTAGATGGGGACCGAAGGCTGAGCCAGACATACCGACCCGCCCCACCATATCTCCCTTCTCAACCACCTGCCCCACTTCAACATCGATTTGCGAAAGGTGTCCATAGAGGTTGTAGAGTTTCTCTCCCCTATATCTTTTCTCCAGTTCTATAATGACCAGTTGACCGTAGAAGTTGGGTTTGGCTCCGTAAACCACCTCATCGTCCCGACCAGCCACGATCACCTTCCCGTTGGCCGCGGCGAGGACGGGCGTATCCTCTTCATTTTGGAACTCCACGCCGTGATGGATGCGATACCTTCCCCCTCCCGTGGAGCCATAGGGGTAGAAGCGGTCCACATGCTGCTCCCCTTGGGGACCGATGGGCCGACTCAACCAGTAGCCCCCAGGCCTTTCTGGTGTGGGGGTAGGTGTCGCGGTGATGGTGGGGATGGCTGTGGG
>DMLA01000088.1:1792-1935 GCA_003453555.1 Chloroflexota bacterium
GCAGTGGGGGTGGGAGGCAAGAGGGCAACGCTCTCCACCAGGTGGCCTTGGGCGAAGGCCACAAGGATGACGGCGCTGGATAGGATGACCGCCCCGGCCACCACGGTGATCAGGAGTCCGTGATCCTTGCTCTTCTCACTCAT
>DMLA01000088.1:2266-3457 GCA_003453555.1 Chloroflexota bacterium
GAGCCCAACCAGGTGAATAGGATGGCGATGAGGCGGCGGTGGGGATGGCTGTAGGCGTCAAAGGTGGAGTGGGCGTAAGTGTAGGGGGGGCTTCGGCCACCACCTCCTGGATCTCGATGCTCCTGAGCATCGCTTGGAAGATGGGCCAGGCTGCATCTTTCCAGGTGTCGGTGGGAGCCAGGGCCCAGAGGGCATAGAGCCTAGAATGCCAGACTGTGGCCGCCATATAGACCCGAGAGGGGAAGGGAACCGCCTCCCCGCTCATCTCTCCATGGACAGAGGTCCATTCTTGCCCGCTTATGTAAGCGGGCTCTATCTCGCCCACTTGGGTACCCGGCGGCAAGGTGGCTATCCTCTCTTCTAGAGCCTGGGTGTTGGTCATCTCCTTTTCCAGGGGCAGGGAGGCGAAGATGAAAACGCTCCCCGCTAAGTGCTCCAGAGCCTCTTCGCTCTCGGCGAAGATGGTCTGATTCTCCCGTTCATCGAGCACCCAGGTGTCGGGGTAGAGGATGCTTAACCCCAGGTCGGCCCTGACATAGGAGGTGAAGGTTACCCTTGGCGGAGGCGGGCCAGCGCACTCTCTGAGACCCTCCTGGGCCGCGGCTAGATCAGGGTCGATGACCAGCGCCTGCTGGAACTCGGGAATGGCTTCTTCGCATCGTCCCAGGGCCAAGTAAGTCTCTCCCAGTTTTAGGTGAGCCAAGGCGTTCTGGGGATCTACAGCCGTGGCCATCTGGTACTGGGCGATAGCCTCCTCCGGTTGGCCTTGGAATACCAACTGATCGCCTAGGGCCATAAGTTCCTCCGCACTAGGGGTGGCTGTCATCGTCGGGGTGGGGCTCTCTTCCAAGCGGGGTGTAGGGGTGGGAGTGAGCCTGAAGCCGATTTGGCGTCCTAAAAGATCGCTGAGGGCGGAACTTATGGGGTGGCTAGAGACCAGATAATCCGCGGCCCCTACCGCGACAATGGAGAGACAGCAAGCGAGGATTAGACCAAGGGGGATGAGGGTTAGGAGACCTCTAGAGACGCGGCGGCGAGGCCGTAGTTCTAGAGAGACGGGAGGTTTTAGAGGCTGCTCGGGCATAGAAGCAAGGGGGCCCCGCGGAGTCTCTTCAGAAGGAGGTGCCACTTCAGCCTCTTCAGGGGGCTCCGCTCTGATCCATCGGGTCCCATCGTGAAAGTACCATTTTC
>DMLA01000005.1 GCA_003453555.1 Chloroflexota bacterium
GTAGGTACATCCCCCCGTATCCAATCGTCTCAGCCAGGGGGCCCATCGCTGCCCCTCCCAACCCTATCCCCAGATCGTAACCGCCAAACAACAACCCCACGGCCGTCCCTCTCACCTCCGGAGAGGTGTGGTCAACTATCAAAGCGGTGAGGGCTGTCCATGCCCCACTCAGCCCCAAGCCGTAGAGGATAGCCACCCCTATCAATAACCCCGTGCCTTCCACCACCTTCAACCCTGCCAGAGCCAGGGCCAAAAGCACACCTCCGGGGATGATGACCGTTACCCGCCCCACCCTGTCCGACAGACGCCCCAGGGGCATCTTTGCGGTGATAGTCATCAAGCCGTAGGCGGTGAAGAAGAGTCCCACGTTGGCTATATTCCGCTCCACGCCGAAGAGAGGCAAGAAGGTGAAGAGGGAGCCATAGGTCAGCCCCGCAGCCACGGCGAAGAGACAAGGCACCCAAACCCCTCGTTCCCGGAGGGTGGGCAGGAAGCCCTGCCCTTCCTGGGAGTTTGAGTGGTGAGCCGTCTCGCGGATGGGCACCGCTATCAGGAGGCTGAGGGCGGCCGCCAAGGCGGACAAAAAGAAGAGGGCGGAGAAATCGAGCCTGGCAAGAAGGGCGGTGCCCAGAGGTGGGGCCACCATGATCGATAAGGGGGCCGCAACCCCCGCCAGACCCAAAGCCTCCCCCCGTCGAGGCAGGGGCACTAACTCACTAGCCAGGGTAGTGTAGGCGGTGGTGAAGGCGGCTATCCCCATGCCGTGAAACATGCGGGCCAGAAAGAGCGAAGGTAACGAGCAGGCCAGGATGTAGAAGAGAGGCCCCAAGATGAAGATGGCGCTCCCGATGATCATCACCGGCTTTCGCCCCCAGGTGTCCACCAGCCGTCCTACGAGAGGGCGGGAGAGGACCGCGGTGAGGGCGAACATCCCCATCACCAAGCCGATCTGCGAGGGCTTGCCTCCCACCTCCTTGATGTATAAAGGGAGAGGGGTGATGAGGAGGTGCATGCTGAAAAAGAAAAGAAAAGTGGAGGCCATGATCAGGTAGAAGGAAAGGGGGTAGGAGAAGGGAGCCTCCGCTTGGTTGGGGGATGGACGGTTATTCAAGGAACCTCCGAGAGAGGGTATGAGCGCTTGAACTAACAAATCTTCAAGTTAAGGATAGATCGGGTTGGGGCCTTCGCCTAGCGGGATGGTTCCTCCTTTGCTACTCGCTAGACAACTTGAGGATGGCCATGAAGGCCTCCTGGGGTATCTCCACCTGGCCAACCCTCTTTAAGCGCTTCTTCCCCTCTCGCTGCCGCTCCAGGAGTTTCCGCTTGCGGGTCACATCGCCTCCGTAGCATTTGGCCAGGACGTTCTTCCGCAGGGCCCTCACCGTTTGGCGGGCGATGACCCGGTTCCCGATGGCCGCCTGGATGGGGACGGCGAAGAGTTGCCGAGGGATCAGTTCCTTCAACTTTTTGACCAGGGCGTTCCCCTTGGCGTAGGCCTGGTCTCGGTGGACGATGACCGACAGCGCATCTACAGGCTGCTGATTGACCAGGATCTCCAGTTTGACCATATCCGCTGGTCGATAGCCAGAGAAGAGGTAGTCCAGAGAAGCGTAACCCCGGCTCTTGGACTTCAACTGGTCGTAGAAGTCGACGATCACCTCCGAGAGGGGCATCTGGTATTTGAGTAGGACCCGCTCCCGATCCAGGTACTCCATCCGCTCGAACTCCCCTCGACGAGAGGTGACCAATTCCATAACCGGGCCGATATAATCGGTGGGAGTGAAGATGCTGATCTCCATCCAGGGCTCTTGGATCTCCTCGATCTCACCCGCCGGAGGCATATCGGCTGGGCTATCCACCACCTTCATCTCCCCTTGTCGGGTGAGCACGTGGTACTCCACGCTAGGGGCGGTGGTCAAAAGGTCAAGGCCATACTCCCTCTCTAGCCTCTCCTGGACGATCTCCATATGAAAGAGGCCCAAAAAGCCACAGCGAAAGCCGAAGCCCAGAGCCTGGGAGTCCTCAGGTTCGTAGACTAGAGAGGCGTCATTGAGGCGGAGTTTCTCTAAAGCGTCTTTGAGCAGATGGTAGTCCTCCCCCTCGATGGGGTAGAGGCCGGCAAAGACCATAGGCTTGACCGGTCGATAGCCGGACAAGGGCTGGGAAGCGGGGTGTTCCGCCTCGGTTATAGTATCCCCTACCGAGCAGTCGCCCACCCTCTTGAGTCCCGTGGCCACGTAGCCCACCTCCCCGGCCTCCAGACTAGCCACAGGAGACATGGTCGGTCTGAAGATGCCCACCTCTAGAGGCTCCAGTTCCCTCTGGTTGGAGATGAGGATCAACTTTCGGCTCTTCGTCAGCCTCCCGTCGACCACCCGAACATAGGCCACTACCCCCTTGTAAGGGTCATAGTGGGAGTCGAAGATGAGGGCTCGAAGTGGCCCCTCGGGCTTCCCTTTCGGGGAAGGGATGCGGCTCACCACCGCCTCTAAGACCTCTTCGGTGCCGACCCCTTCCTTGGCCGAGGTGCGTATCACCTCCTCGGCGGGGATGGCTAAAAGACCCTCCATCTCCTGGGCCACCCCCTCCGGGTCAGCCATGGGGAGATCGATCTTGTTGGCTACGGGGACGATGACTAGGCCCTGCTCCAGGGCCAGGTAGAGGTTAGCCACCGTCTGGGCCTGGACCCCCTGAGCGGCATCGACCACCAGGATGGCCCCTTCACAAGCAGCCAGGGCTCGGGAGACCTCGTAGGTGAAATCCACATGGCCTGGGGTATCGATGAGGTTCAGTTCGTACTCCTGACCATCCTGGGCCTCATAGATCATCCGCACGGCGGAGGCCTTGATGGTTACCCCTTTCTCCCTTTCCAGGTCCATCTGGTCCAGCACCTGCTCCGTCATCTCCCGAGGAGAGATAGTCCCCGTCCGCTCTAGGAGGCGGTCGGCCAGGGTGGACTTGCCATGGTCTATATGGGCGATGATGCAAAAATTGCGGATGCGAGACTGATCCATCCTTAACTACCCTCGACTCTCCTTAATCCAAAGATGACTTGCCCCTCACCAGAGTAATTGATAGTCAAACGTTCACCATTTTTGGATGATTGATGCAAAGGCTAGGAACGCTAAGTAAACAGCCACCGCTGTCGGGATCAGCTTCTGATAGACGGTGTGCAACCGGGCTTTGTAGTACTCAACGGTGAGGATCAGGCAGAGGTGCATCGGTGATATGAGGTAGGAGAAGATCATTGTTAGATATATGACGCTGGTCAGGATCGGGGTAAGGTTCCCAGCCATCACTATCGCTATGGGGATGATTATGGCGATTCCCGCCGCCGGCAT
>DMLA01000014.1 GCA_003453555.1 Chloroflexota bacterium
GCCCCACCCAACTAGTAAATAGATGGACTTTCTTCCATCTAATCCCCTCTCAGGAGGATTAGGCAGACTTCTTTCCACCTAATCCCCCAGTTAGCGTATTAGATAGACGGTTAACCCTGCCCTTTGTGTGTTTGACTGCCAGTGTACTCCCAAAGCAAAACGCCGTCAACCCAGACAACAGCACTTGGAGCCCCGTCTCCCTCCTCGGCATTGACCATACACGGGAACCAGCAGCCGCTTCCATCCTCACTCGAACCCACAAAACAACCTCGGCCAGTTCGCCAGCTATGTAGGGACCCGACGGTTGCCTGCTGATATCGAGGAGATCACTATTGATGACCTCAGGCGGTATGTCGTTTACCTCAGAGAAGAGAAGGTGCCCTATTCCGAACACCCATACCGGCGACCGAACAGAGGTGGTCAATTATCAGCCACTACAATCTCGGACTATGTCACGTCCTTGAGGGCTTTCTACTCATGGCTCACAAGAGAGAAGATCGTCGGCCAAGACGAGAATCCATTCTCATCCGGCAGGATCAAGGTTCCCAAGCCGCCTGAAAGGTTGATAGAAAGTCTGGATGATCGCCATATCGAAATGCTCCTCAACACGTGCTCCTCGGACGACTTCGAGGATTCCAGGGATAAAGCTATCATGCTCATCCTTCTCGATACAGGGGTTAGAGTCTCAGAGCTAGTCAGTCTGAAATTGAAGCAAGTGAATTGGGAACAGGGTGTCGGATCACTTTTGATCAAAGGCAAGGGGTCCAAGGAACGGGTAGTCCCCATTGGTCCTACCACACTGAATGCGTATCTACAATATCACTATCACTATCACCGAGAGAGCGCGTTGCACGGTGCGTTTCCGTTCTTGAGCCGAAGAGGGCGACCCCTAACCCCGACGGGAGTCAGGCAGATGTTGAAGCGGAGAGCAAAGGAAGCAGGGATCACCGGAGTCAGGGTGTCGCCTCACACCTTCCGTCACACGTTCGCCAGAAGGTACCTTGTGAATGGCGGCAGCCAGATAGCCCTCAAACAGATACTCGGTCATACCACGATGGAGATGGTTAGTCACTACGCAAGGCTGTCCGACAAGGACCTGCAGGCCCTGCATATAGGTACTTCTCCTGTAGAGCGAATGAGCGTCTCGACTACCCCTGTTCCACCACCGCCTACCCCGAAGCGTTCAACATCTCCATCATGAGACCCGGAGAGGCCCGCCAATCCAGTGACCCGCCTTTGACGCCCGCGGCCCCGCCCATCTGACTTCCCAAGTCCTCACTTCCACGGGACCAAACCTCGCCCCATCCATCTTGCGTGAGTCTAGCCCTCGCGACCAAGAATTCCGGCCAATTCTGTCAATCTCTCCTCAACCAGCCCTTCTTCTGAAAAGCATGAGCCAGGCTTGACCGGAATGCGACCTGATGCTATAATTTGAATGAGGTTCAACCAAGCCAGAGTCTAGAAAGAGGGTGAAAAATAGAGTCACTGATTTGTCCTTAGTGGAAGAACATTTGGGCCTAGAGAGAGGCTTTTTGCACGTTCAAAGATCAAAATCATGCGCCTGTAGCTCAATTGGAGAGAGCGACTGACTACGAATCAGTAGGTTGTGGGTTCGAGTCCCGCCAGGCGCATCTGAACACAGCCTGTGGTTACCCCTCAGGGTTAGTCTATATTCCTGCGCATAGAAGAACTGCCCTAACAATATCTTCACCCTTCGCCGACGCCCACACGACACGCCTCCTCCGACAGTCTTTTCTTCCCCCGGAACTCGGCTCCCGAGTCCACATTCACCCGGACGAGTAGCCAGCCTGGCCCAGACAAGAGAATTGGTACCAAAGTAAGGCTTGTCAAACCTTCGCTCTTACAGTAGAGTTGGAAAAGAGAGTTTGGGCAGGAGCTGCGATAGATCATTATCCTTCCGCAGGCTCTTCGGCCCGGACTCTCTCTTTGTTCACTCCCCTCGCCGGCTAGGGGAAAATGCCCCTTCTCATCGTTTTGCCTTGTTGAGAAGAGGGTGCTAGAATAGAGAGGTGGACCCTTCCGCCTAGGAGAAACCCTATGAACCAAGAACCCTTGGACGAAGCAAGGCATGAGGTAGCCCTCTACTCAGATTCGTATGAGATGAAAGGAACGCTAGTAATGCGGCCGCCTCGACGCTTCTTGGACATCCTCAACGACCGGTTTCGGCTCATTCTCTCTCTCACCGAAGCCTCGATCCGCCCCCTGGTCGCTGAGCCGGGCACTCGTCCCCTGGCCGTACCCTCTTTGATGGTGAACAAAGAGGGGATAATCATGGCCCGGCTTATCGAGGAGACGAAGATCCCCAGCGGGGAGTTCATCACCGTCCACAAGGTGGCCCGCCCGGTGACAGCCTATGTAGGCCCCTTTGTCATCCATGGACAGATGCACGCCCTCCAAGAGGCTAGCCTACTCCAAGCCCTGGACGCCGTTGCCGAAGATTTCATCGCCCTCACGAAACCATCGGCCCTCTGCGTGACCAGCCCCTGGCTCTCCCTCAAGGGGGGGATTATCGCCGCCGTTCGAAAATCTAGCCTCGCCGCCCTTCAGGAGAGAGCCTCTTAGGGGTGGCTAAGCCCCTTGCCATATTATCCTTGACACACTAGGGAGGGTAAGGTATATTTATGAGAGGGGGCTAAAGCCCCCTCGCTGTCATCTATTACATCGCCTTTCGCTATCAGTAAGGGAGATGAACGGCCCCCAAAATGGAGAGATGGCTAGCCCAAGAGACGAGACTAAAATGAGCGAAAAGATAGATGAGCACCATCGCGGTCGGGGGGCGCGAGAACTGACCATCGTCTTCTCCATGACCTTAGCCTTCATGGTCGCCGAGATCGTAGGAGCCCTCCTCACCAACAGCCTGGCTCTCCTTTCCGATGCAGGGCATATGCTCACCGATGCCGGGGCGTTGGGGTTAAGCCTCTTCGCCATCTGGTTCGCCAGCCGCCCAGCCACTCCAGAGAAGAGCTACGGCTACTATCGGTTGGAAATCCTGGCTGCCCTCATCAATGGCATAACCTTGGTCCTCATCTCCCTCTATATCTTCTACGAAGCGTTCCACCGCTTCATGGAGCCTCCTCAGGTTCGCAGCCTCCCCATGCTAACTATCGCCTCCCTAGGTCTCACCGTCAATCTGGTAGGGGCTTGGATACTGGCTCGTCCTGAAGAAGGAGGGCTCAACATCAGAGGGGCGTTCTTACATCTTCTAGGAGACGCCTTGGGCTCGGTGGGGGCCATGGTGGCTGGCGTGGTGATGCTGGCCTTCGACTGGTGGCTGGCCGACCCCTTGATCAGCGTGGGCATCGGGCTCCTCATAATCTATGGGGCCGTGCGTCTCCTTCGAGACGTGGTTGATATCCTCATGGAAGGGACCCCAGCCCATATCGACCTGACCGCTTTAGGGCGTCGCATGACCGAGATCCCAGGGGTAGCCTCCGTCCACGACCTCCATGTCTGGAGCTTGACCTCTGACTTCGAAACTATGAGCGGCCACGTAGTGGTCAGCGATGATCTCGATGGGGAAAGACAACAGGAGCTTTTGGCCACCCTTTGCCAAACCTTGGCCCGTGAGTTCGGCATCGACCATGTCACTATCCAACTGGAGAGCAATCAGATGGTGGAGAAGGGCCGCTTCGCTTGCCGTTGTCCGGCCAACGGAGGCTTCACTTCGATCTGTTCCGCACCAGAAAAGGTAGAGTAGAAAGGTGGAAAAGATGTCCCAGAGGAATAGAACGGCTCGGTTTTTCGTGCTCTTAGGCCTAACTGGCCTCATATTGATAGGGCTCCTTTCTGGTTGCAGCGGGGCTGCAACTCCAGAAGTCATCCCCACTCCTACCTGGCCAAGCCAAACCCCGGAAGGAGACCCCGTTAAGGGCTCGCCCGATGCCCCAGTGACTATCACCGAATACTCTGAGTACCAGTGTCCCTTCTGCTCCCGTTTTGTGCAGGAGACCTTGCCCCTCATCGAGGAGAACTACATCGCCACCGGCAAAGTACGCCTCATCTTCAGGAACTTCCCGGTGCACCAGCAAGCCGTTGTAGCCGCTGGAGCAGCCGTCTGTGCCCAGGGACAAGATGAGTTCTGGCAGATGCACGATACTCTATTCGCCCAGCAAGGGGAGTGGTCGGGGAATCCGGATTTCTTGGAGCTCTTCGAAGGGTATGCCCAAGATATGGGGCTAGATACCGACCAATTCACCTCCTGTTTGAACGTGGGGGAATGGTTGGACAAAGTCAAGAAGGATTTCGAGGCCGGGCGAGAAGCCGGGGTCCAGGGCACTCCCTCCTTTCTCATCAATAATCAACTCGTTGTCGGAGCACAGCCCTTCGAAGTCTTTCAAGAGGTCATAGAGGAGGAACTAGCCAAGTGAACGATGAAACCTATCCAGGCATCGTTCATCAATCTTTGGTAGAGAGGGGATGTTAAGGAAGTCGCTCGCCCTTCTATTGCTCTTGAGCCTCTTACTCCTTGTCCTCCCAGCAAGGGCTCAAGAGCCCGTAGTCCGCTTCTTCGTCTTCTACGCCCAGGATTGTGCCCACTGTCAGGCTGTAGAGGAAGAAGTTCTCATCCCACTATCCCAAAGGTATGGGGAACAAATAGAGGTGAGGCGGTTCGATATATCGGTGCCCCAGAACTATGAAGTGATGCTTCGCTTGGAGGGCGAGTACGGCTTTTCAGCATCGCAGATACCAGCGATATTCATAGGCCACGAAGTGCTTGTGGGAGAGGAGGAGATAAGGGCTCGGCTGGAGAGGTTAGTCGAAGAGCAGTTGGCGGCCGGAGGTTGTGATTTCCCCTGCCCAGATACCCCCCTTCCCGCGCCCACGACTATAGCAACGCCCTCGGTGGAGCCCACGCTCTGCCCCGAGGAGAGCGATGTTTGCCCTCTCCCCCAGGGGCCACCCTACCCTGTGGTCTTAGCCTACTTCTACCAGGTCGGCTGTATAGAGTGCGACCGCGTCTCCTACGATCTAGCCTACCTAGAGCAGAAGTACCCTAACCTCCAGGTGGAGACTTTTGACCTTAGGGAACATATAGGCCTCAACGAGGCTTTATGCGAAAGGTTTGGAATACCCCTTGAATGCCGATTGATTGCGCCCGCTATCTTCGTGGGAGATGACTACCTCATAGGCCAGGAGATAAACGCGGCGAGCCTTGAGGCGTTGATCGAGAAGTATTCGCAAGAGGAGAGCGGGGCTCCCTGGAAAGAGATACAGGAGCAAGAGGCTGGAGCCAGCATAATCGAGCGGTTCCGCTCTTTCACTCCCTTGACCGTCATAGGCGCTGGCCTTCTGGACGGAGTTAACCCTTGCGCTTTCACCACCATCATCTTCTTCGTCTCCTACCTAGCCTTGATGGGACGTAAAGGTAGGGAGGTCCTCCTCGTCGGTGCTTCCTTCACCGCCGCTGTTTTCCTCACCTACCTTCTAGTCGGGTTGGGCGTCCTGGGGTTCCTCCAATCGCTGGGGGTCATCAAGATCTTCTCCCGCATCATCTATCTCCTTGCCGCTCTCCTCTGCTTCCTGTTAGTGGCCCTGAGCCTCTATGATTTCTACAAGATCCGTCGAGGGAGAATCGAGGATATCAGTCTGAAGTTGCCTGAAGCCCTGCAGAGGCGAGTGCATCAAACCATCAGGGAGAGAAGAAAGATATCTGGCTTCATCTCAGCCACCTTCGTCACCGGGTTTTTCGTCTCCCTCCTGGAGTTGGCCTGCACCGGCCAAGTCTACCTTCCCACCATCATCTTCGTCACCGGCGTGCCCGAACTGCGAGGCCATGCCGTCGCCTATCTTATCCTGTACAACCTGATGTTCATACTACCTCTGGTCATCGTCTTCCTCTTAACCTTCTATGGAACGACTTCCAAACAGTTGACGGCCTTCTTCCGTGCCCAGGCTGGTACTGTTAAACTCCTCACCGCTCTCCTCTTCGCCATCTTGGGAGCCTGGTTGATCCTAGCCTTAATCTAAAGCCCGCGTCTTGGTGCGGGCTTTCTCAAAACATTTCGAGGTATTCGACTCCCTCTTGTTTGTCTATTGATCACCTGGAGATGCCAACGTCCTTACAGGATGCCGTGGGAAAGGAGCGTGGAGCACCTCCTCTCTTTTAGCCCTGAGGTGGGCTTGTACCCCTTCGTACCCCTCGGTGGCGGCCAAAAGGTAGTCGCATAGGACGAGAGCCAGACCTAGGGAGTCCCGGGCTACCAGCTGCTCTATCTCCTTGTCAACGTGAGCGAGCATCTCTCTTAGGGCTGCTTCTCCCCCCTTGAGGGCAAAGCGAAGGGCCTCCGCATAGTAGGCCATCCCCTCCTCATGTCTGGAGGAGGTGAGGGCATGCCTCCCCCGGAGCCAATGTAGTATGGAGAGGGGCGCCCAACCTTCCAAGGCTTGGGCCAGTTCCTCTGCCTCATCGGCCAGTTGTAAGAAATCCTCAACATGAGATCGGGTGACATGGATGAAGATCATATTCACCAGGATCGCTAGTTCGCTTTCTCGCTCCTCCAGCTTATGGGCGATCTCGCGGCTTTCTCGGTAGCATCGCAGGGCTTCATCCCAGAGAGCCTGCCGATGGTAGAGGGCACCCAAGTTGTTGAGAACCACCATCTCGCCCCGGCGGTCTCCTTTCTCCTGGCGGAGGGCCAGGCTACGCGAGTAACACTCTTCGGCCTCCCCCCACATGCCGTCGTCGGCGTAGGCGTTTCCTAACTCATTCAGTTCACAAGCATTGAGGTTCGTCAAGTTCTTAAAGTTACGGCTCTCCTTCATAACTTCGTCTAGGTGAAGACCTTTGCGATCTCATCCTCAGTGAAAAGGGGAAGGTCAAAAGTCCGGTCTCCCCTTCGCAACTTGAGACCTTGCTCTGGAGGGACAACCTTTCCTATGAGATAGCAAGGGATCCCCTCCCTCTCTAAGGCTTTCTTCAATTTGTCGCCATCCTCTGGTGAGAGAGCGATGATCAACGCCCCGGAGGCTATGGCTCCCAGGGGGTCGAGCCCAAATTCAGTGCAGAGCCTCTCACACTCTGGAAGAACGACCACCTCATCCCCCTCGATGAGGAGCCCCACTTTCGCTGCCTGGGCCAACTCCCAGAGTCCCATGGCTAGGCCCCCTTCGGTGGGGTCGTGCATGGCGTGCACTGGAACCGTGTCATGGGCTAATAGCGCCTCTTCAAGCACGCTTATCCCGGGATGGAAAAGATAACCCTTCGCTCGCTCTAGGAAAGCCTCGCTGTAGCCCCTCTCCTTGAGGTGTGCCTCCTTCTCCCGGGCCAAGATGGCGGTGGCTTCTATGGCTATCCCCTTGGTGAGGAGAATCACATCGCCCACTTGAGCGCCTCCGGTAGTGACCAACTTGTCTTTCTCCACCTCCCCCAGCATCTGACCCACCACTAGGGGGCGGTTCAGATCATAGGTGATCTCCGTGTGCCCACCAACTAGGGAGATCCCAAAATCCCGACAGGCCTGGTGTATCTCTTGGAATATCCCCTCGGCCAACGCCTCGTCCGTTTTCCCCTCGGGAAGGAGAAGCGTAGCCAAGAACCATCGAGGCGTGGCCCCCATGGTGACTAGGTCGTTAGCGTTGATACAGACCGCGTACCATCCGATGTGGTCCGTGGCGAAGGTGATGGGGTCCGTCTTGACGACCAAGTACCTCTCCCCCATATCGATCACCGCCGCATCCTCCCCGATGCGGGCCCCCACTACCAGCCGCTCATCCTCCAAGCGATACCGCTCCAAGAGACGGGCTAGAACCTCCGCTGGCAATTTGCCCACTGGAAAAC
>DMLA01000055.1 GCA_003453555.1 Chloroflexota bacterium
GTACACAGAGAGGAAAATGAGTCAAACCGGTCGCCAAGTGGCCGAAGGAAGGGAATAGAATCATGTTGGTGAAGGATTACCAACTTGATATCATATCCCCGCCCTGCAAGCCGGGCGCAGAGCGGTGGAACGCCATCGCTCACCTCTCTGACGATATAAGCGCCGTACTCCCATACCTGAATGCGACCTTGAGAGATTGCATCTATGATCACCAGTCCGGGGTTCTCACCTGGCAAAGAGGCGGAAGGCGCATAGTCATCCGGCCCAAAGAGATTGCGGTTACTAATCTGGAGGACCGAGAGGACGCTTGGAAGGTGGTGGAAAGCCTCGTCAAGACCATCAATGAAACTTGGGAGAGGCGTGCAGATATCGAGCCTGATTACAGAAAACGGGAACGCCTCAAGGCATTGGATATCTATAAACTCTTGCCGGGCACCAACTGCAAAGCCTGCGGTGAGCCCTCCTGCTTCGCCTTCGCCCTGAAGGTAACGGTGGGAGAGGCAGATATCGAAAGGTGTGCTCCCCTTTTCACCGATGGGTACCAAAGGCAATGGGATGAGTTGCAAGCCCTTGTAAAGGCGGCTCCTGGTTAGCGCTTTGGAATGAATTTATGAGGGGTTCAGGTCATGGTTTATCACTGTCCCATTTGTGGGGCTGAGCTGATAGAACGAAAGGCGGAGGCCGTTTGTACCTTCTGCGGGCGGCTCACCCCGACCGAATATATCTGCCTTCAAGGTCACCATATCTGCGAGGAGTGCCAGTTGGCTACCATGCCCCAGGTGGTGGAGCGGGTTTGTGAGAGCACCAAGGAGAAGGATCCTGGCCACATCGCCAACCTCATAATGAAACATCCCGCCATGCTGATGCACAGCGCCCAACACCATTTCATCGTGGCCCCAGTCATCCTCGCGGCCTTGGCCAACGCCGGAGAACTCGTCCTCCACAAGGGCCGGCTCAGGGCCGCCCTTCGGCGGACAGCAGATATACCTTTCGCTAGTTGTGGGACGAGGGGCGAATGTGGAGCCTGCATCGGCTTGGGAGCAGCCGTTTCCATCTTGACTAAGGCTAGTTACCTTAAGGATAAAGAGCGCTCCTTGGCTCTGGGAGCCAGCGCGGAGGCTCTTTTCGCCGTAGCCGGGGCTGGCGGGCCGCGTTGTTGCAAGCAAAGCGTATATTTGACCCTGGAGACGGGGGTAGCCTTCCTAAAGCGAGAGTTGGGTTTGGAATTTCCCTTGAAGATCGAGTGCGATTTCTCATCCCGCAACCAGGAATGCAAGAGAGAGCGGTGCAAATATTATGAGCCCTCAGTGGAGACTCCTTAGGGATGGCATAACCGATGCACACCGCCATTTCGCGGTGGAGGAGGCTATCGTGCGCCGACTAGATGAGGTTGGTAGGCCTAACACCTTGCGCATCCGACAAGTGGAGAAGGCAGTCTTCGTAGGGTTTTTCCAGGACTCCGATTCTGAGGTGAATGTTCCCTTTTGCAAAGAGCGGGGCATCAAAATAGTCCGCCGTATGAACCCCGGTGGCGCCGTTTATCACGATTTGGGGAGTTTTTGCTATTCCGCCTTCTTCTTGCGGGATGCATTCCCTCAACTGGAGGAGGAACTCTATCGCCTCTTCGCTCAACCTATTATCCGCACCTGTCAAGACTACGGCCTAGAGGCTCACTTCAAGCCAGCCAACGATGTCTTGGTGGGTGAGCGCAAGATTTACGGTTCAGCCCAAGTCATCTGGTATCGCGCTTTCGTGCAGAGTGGGACTTTCTTGGTTAATATAGATTTCGAGGTGATGGATAAGGCCTTGACTCCGCCACCCGTGAAATTCGCGGACAAAAAGGCCAAATCGGTAAGGGAGCGGGTCACTTCCCTCGCCCGCGAGGTGGGGAGGGAAATAGACACCGAAGAGGTGATAGATCGCTTCCTAAACCACTTCAGCGAGATGTTGGGGATCAAGCTCAGGGAGGGAGGGCTTTCCGAGGAGGAGAGACGGTTGGCAGAGGAATTATGGGAGAGCAAATACGCCACCGAGGAGTGGAATTTTGGGCCCTCTCGAACTTATGGCATCACCGTGGCTGGAAAATCGAAGGGAGGGGTGGTCTCCATATCAGCCAACCTGGATTCCGGTTTCATCAAGGAATTGAAGATAAAGGGAGATTTCCTTCTGAGTCGCCAGGAGGCGATCAGGAGACTGGAGAGGCTACTAGTCGGCCATAGCCCGGCCGAAGCCTCCTCGTTGGTGGAGGAGGTAGATCTACCTCCTGACCTAAGCCGGACCTTGGCTCGACTGCTGGGGGAATTACATGAGTGAGAGGATGAGGATCGAACTCTATGTAGCTGCTCCTCCCACTAGCAAATGCAAGCAAGCCATCGCCTTGGCCGAGCGAGCGGTGGAGGCCTACCCTGAGCAGTTGAAACTGGTTGTCTACGGGAGGGGGATGCCACGGAGCGAGCCGCCCACCCTGGGGTTCCATCGGGCAGGAAAGGTGAGGCCCGTCCCTTCCGCCTGGGTGAATGGCGTTCTCGTGGCTTGGGGAGAAGTTCCGGATGCTGAGAGGATGAGGAGGGTGATTGAAGGGGAGTTATCGAAAGGGAAACTTGCCCCGCTGAGTAGAATTTGAACCCTTTATCTACCCTTGGGCCACTAACTCCCTCCATCCCTCTCGGATGGCCTCCATCAGGTTTCCTTCTACTGCTCTCCTGGCCTGCCCCATGGCGCTGACTACAGCCGGCGCTTTGGAACGACTATGGCCGATCACCACTACGCTATTCACCCCTAAAAGGGACGCCCCCCGATCCTCGAATAGTGGTATCTCTTCCGTATCTCTGCTAAAGCGGGGCGAAGGATCCCTTCGATGGAACCCAAGACCCAGAGAGCGACGACCATAGCCACCCCAGTATGCCCATAGTCACCATTGCATCGGCGGCTCTCTCCCGAACTAATCGAGCGACCACCACATATGATAGAGGCTCCCTTCTTGCGGCGTTTGAGGCGAAGAGTTGCCTCCCGGTGGAGCAGGATCAGGAGAGAGTGGCCCTCTGAGCGGTGAACCCCCCACTATCGGTATCGCCCTCCCGCATTCAGGACATTTCCCCTTTTGGATTCGGTAGGCGACCACCCATAGGCCGTACCGCTGAATGAGGAGTTCTTCACAGTGGGGACAATAGGTATTCTCGTACCGATGACCCCGCACATTCCCCAGATAGACGAACCTGAGCCCCTCTTCTTTACCTATCTCCCGACCCCTCTCCAGGGTGGCAAGCGGGGTAGGGGGTTGGTGGAACCTGTAAGCCGGGAAATAGCCGCTCAGATGCCAGGGGGTCTCTTCCCCCAACTGGTCACGGATGCGGGCGGCGATGGCTCGTAGCCCCTCCTCATCGTCGTTCACCCCCGGTATCACTAGGGTGGTGACCTCCAGATGCACCCCCTTCTCCTTGGCTAGGCGACAGTTCCTCCAAACCACCTCCACATCGGCTTTGCAATATTTCTTCACCACCTCCTTTGAGCCTTTGAGGTCCACGTTCAGGGCATCGAGGCCCGCCTCTATCAAGAGGTTAAGGGCCTCTTCGGTCATATAGCCGTTGGTGACATAGGTGTTGTATAGGCCCCTCTCTTTGGCCAATGGGAAAACCTCCAGCGACCATTCGAAGGATAGGGTGGGCTCGTTGAAACTGACAGAGGTCCCCCGGCAGCCTTGACTTATGGCCTGCTCCACGAACTCCAAGGGAGACATATATCTTAAGCCTTTTGGTTCGGCCTTGCTTATATCCCAGTTCTGGCACCAGGGACAGGCGAAGTTACAACTCCAACTGCCACAGGTTAAGGCCACACTGCCGGGGTAAAAGTGAAAGAGGGGCTTCTTCTCTATGGGGTTAGATGATAGGGAGGAGACATCGCCGTAGATGAAGGTGTAAATCGTGCCCCCCTCGTTTCGCCTCGTCTTACACCAGCCCCATTGGCCGTCGCGTAGGGCGCATCTCCGCTCGCAGACGAGACATCTCGTGCGCTCGTTCAACCTCTCTTGGAGCAACCCTTCCCTGAGAAAGGGGCTACCGTTCACGGAAAAGGCCTCCCTACCCACACGGAAGGGGCTGTTCTTATCAGACCTCAAGGCGTTACGAATTTCAGGACTTGGGGGTTCAGCGAACCGTGAGAGTGACAAAACCTAAGGATAGCCTTTATAAAGAGAGCGCCCTTGGCCTAGGTGTCGAAATAGAGGACCATTTCATAAGGGTGAGGGCGCTCCCGTACAGCACAAAACTCCTGTTCTCTCTTATGTCTCACCCAGGCTTCGATGAGGTCCTCGGTGAACACACCACCGGCCAGCAGAAAGTCACGATCCTCCTCAACTGCCTGGAGAGCCTCATCCAAAGAGGTCGGCAGTGCCTTCAGCCTCGCTCGTTCTTCGGGGCTCCAGGCAAAGATATCCTCATCGTAAGGCCCAAAGCCCTCTGCTACGGGGTCAATCTCACGTAGGACGCCATCCACACCCGCCATGAGTTGGGCGGTCAGGGCCAGATATACATTACACGTAGCATCGGGAAGGCGGAATTCAATGCGTTTGGTCTCGGCGGTTGCAGCATACTTGGGCACCCGAATGGCTGCTGTTCGGTTGGCCAAGGAGAAGAAGGAGCTAACTGGCGCCTCGTATCCGGGTACTAGTCGTCGGTATGAATTGGTACTGGGGTTGGTGAAGGCTAGGAGGGCTGAGGCATGCTTGAGCAACCCTCCGATATAGTGTAGGGCCGTGTCGCTCAAACCAGCATAGCCTGCGGGGTCATAGAACAGGTTCCGATCTCCTTGCCATAAGGTCTGATGGAAGTGCATCCCGTTGCCTGCCTCCCCGTATAGTGGCTTGGGCATGAAGGTGACAGTCTGTCCTCGCTGGCGTGCGACCATCTTAGCCGCATACTTGGTCAACATGGTCGCATCTCCTGCCTGTTGAATCCCTATCAGGGCGATCTCGATCTCAGACTGGCCGGGCCCTCCCACCTCGTGATGGTGATAGCGCACGGCCACTCCCATGGCTTCTAAGCAGGCTGTGATCTCCGACCGTAGGTCATAAAGCGTATCAGAGGGAGGGATGGCATGATATCCACCGTGTCGCCGGATCTGGTAACCGAGACCATCCTGCCCTGATTGCCAATCTGCTTCTCGGGATTCCACTCGATAGCCGGCTCGATTGACCGCATTGTCGATAGCCACACTATCGAAAACGTAGAACTCGAACTCCGGTCCCCAACTGCTTCGCTCTGCCACGCCTTGCTCTACCATGTAGCGCTCGGCTCTCAGAGCGATAGCGCGAGGGTCTTGGCCGAAAGCCTGCAAGGAACCGGCTTCCCGGATATGGCATATAAAACTTAACGTCTTCATGGACCAGAAGGGGTCCATGGCTCCAGTGGTTAGGTCCGGTACTACCACCATATCCCCTGATTCTACGCCTTTGAACCCTATGCTGGAGCCATCGATGCCTACACCCTGTTCCATGAGTGCCGGGACAAACTCTCGGGCGGGAAGCGATACATGGTGCCAGGCGCCCCAAAGGTCGCAAAATTTCAGGTCTATCATGCGGATCTCTTCCCGCTGAACAAACTCCTGCGCTTCTGAGAAGTCAGAAAACATATTCACCTCCCCTTTGGGTCTTGTCTGACGACTTCGCCACGCAACAACGCCTATTGCGATGGCGATAGAAAGCGGACGCCGAATGGTGTGAGCATTATACCAAAGAGGACTCTACGATGGAAGTATCAAGGGCAATGGTTGGCTAGGAAAAATCAGCGGGGGATAAAGGGATTGCGGCCTACCCCCTTGGTTGCTCTGGGGATGGCAGGTAAACCTTAGTGGTCGCTATGGTCAATGCTACATAGAGCCAGAAGAGGGAGACCGAATGGGGGAAATCGAGGTTGAAGAAGTAGTGGTCGAAGACCCCTCCCACCATGGCCCCTACTATGGCTGCCAGAAGCCCCAAGAGGATGGCTTCCCCTTCGGGGTTGCTGGCTAGGGCTCTTCGGGCCCGCCAACCATGGACGAAGTAGAGGAGCATTATGAGGAGAAAAGAGCCCAGCCCCACCAAGCCCATATTCTCGGCCATGAGGAGGTAGACGCTGGAGACCCCTATATAGAGGTCGATGCTGGGAGCACCGCTGAAGCCCACCCCGAACCAGGGGTAACGGGAGATGAGGGTAAGGGCGTCCTTATACTCTCCAAAGCGCATCTGGGTAGCCACATC
>DMLA01000257.1 GCA_003453555.1 Chloroflexota bacterium
ATATTGTTGAGCGCCGGAACCTGTTGTCAAAACAAACGAGGGGAGCATGATTAGTCGCTGAGCAATGGGGAGGTGAGCCTTCCCCGGGATATCGCGTATCCCCGGGCAAGAAGCCCAGGAACCAGTTGGTGAACGCAACCAGGGGGGATCACGAGCCTTGACATTACGCCGCAATCCTACTATAATGGCGCACAAAGTGCGATAATATCGTACGACTAGGAAGGGGGGCTCCATGCCTAGCCAACGATCTCGAGGTGGGAGGGGAATTGCCTCAGTGTACCGCGCGCTGAGCATCTTGGAACTCTTTGACGCCCACACAGCCGAACTGGGCATCACAGAGATGGCGGAGCGTCTGGCCCTTCATAAGAGCACCCTGGCTGGGCTGGTTTACACCCTGGAGAGCAGCGGCTACCTGGAACAGAACCCCACAACGCGCAAATACCGGTTAGGGGTGAAGCTGGTGGAGCGCGCATTCGTCGCTCTCGGTCACCTGGAGGTGACCAGGGTTGCTCTCCCCCATCTGGAAAGGCTCCGAAACTGGCGCGATGAGACGGTGAATCTGGCCGTGCTCGACGGCGATGAGGTAGTGTACATCGAGCGGCTATTGAGTTCGCAAACCTTGGGGATGCGCAGTGAGGTTGGCAAACGGGCCATGGTTCACAGCACGGCATTGGGTAAGGCGTTATTGAGTCAACTGCCGAGGAGCGAAGTCGATGCCTTCTTGGCTAACTGCGATCTTGCACCCGTCACGCCCAACACCATCACGGAGCCTCAGGAACTTAAGCACGAGCTTGACTTGGTCCGAAGCCGAGGCTATGCTTTGGACATGGAGGAGGATCAAATCGGCGGAGCCTGCATCGCAGCACCCATCTTCGACCACAAAGGAAAGGCCATCGCCGCAGTTAGTATCTCTGTTCCGATAGCTCGCCTTCGCCCATCAGAGATCTCTCACTTTGGGGCGAAGGTGATCGGGACCGCTCGTGCCATCTCAGAAGATTTGGGATACGCGCCTCAGGATGCAGCGAAGGTGACCCAGGGAGCGAGCCGCTAGCACCCTCCACATCCCTTGCAACAACAGAGAAGGTACCATCGGAACCCTTACAGGGCTCAAAGCCTCTGAAAAGCGGAGAAAAAAAGGCGTTCTGCGGCGTCGCATCGGTTAAAGGAGGAGAATGATGGAATACCGCTTCATGGGAAGAACCGGACTAAGGGTTTCGGAACTTTGTCTGGGGACGCAGACCTTCGGCTGGGGTGCCGACGAAGCCACGGCCCACGCCATGGCCGACCGTTTTGTTGAAGCCGGGGGCAACTTCTTCGACACCTCAAACATCTATAACGAGGGCCAGTCCGAGACGATGCTAGGCAACTGGCTCAAGAGCCGTGGCAACCGTTCCCAGTTCGTTATCGCTACCAAGGTCTTTTTCCCAGCCGGGGAAGGCCCCAACGACACCGGCTTGTCGCGAAAGCATATCTTCGACCAGATCGATGCCAGCCTCCGCCGCTTGCAGACGGAATACGTAGATCTATACCAGACGCATTGCTGGGACGCCTCCACCCCATTGCAGGAGACGTTGCGGGCGTTGGACGACTTGGTGCGCATCGGAAAGGTACGCTACATCGGAGCATCAAACTACACCGCTTCCCAACTGACCCGAGCGATAATGATCAGCGAGATGTCCGGCTGGGCTCGCTTCGACTGCTTGCAACCAGAGTACAGCCTGTTGGTGCGCAGCACGGAGTGGGAGCTATTGCCCCTCTGTCGCTCCGAGGGAATAGGAGTGATCTGTTGGTCGCCCCTAGCAGGGGGCTGGCTGACTGGCAAGTACCGGCGTGACCAGCCGCCCCCGCCTGATAGCCGCGTGGGCCGAGCGGACCGCTGGGATGACCTGCCGGAACAGCGGGAGAGCGAGCGTACCTGGCGGATAATAGATGCCTTGATTGAGATCAGCGAGGCACGCGGCAAGACCCCGGCCCAGGTGGCTCTTAACTGGCTACTACAGCAGCCCGCCGTCACCGCGCCCATCTTAGGCACCCGCACGCTGGCACAACTGGAAGAGAACTTGGGCAGTGTGGGCTGGGCGCTCTCCGCCGACGAGATGGCCAAACTCAAGGCCGCCAGCGAAATCCCACTTCCCTCCCCCTACAACTTCATCGCCAGATACACGCGGAAGCGAGATAGAGATTGATGCTCGCGAGCGCTAGGGAGTAGAGGCAGTACTCGCTGGCTCGTTGAGAACTGAACCTATCATGAGAATGGGAGGTAGATCGGTGGATCGGAAAGAGAACCTGATCCGAGTGATCACCTTCAACCATTCTGACCACGTGCCCTGGTTCCTAACTATGAAATCAGACGACCCTTATGACGAGGGGTCCTTTCAGCGGCTGCCCTACGAGGGGGCCTTTCCGCCACGGGAAGGTGGCCGAGACGTCTGGGGGGTCGAGTGGCAAGCATCCGACGCTCGGCTGATGCTTCCCTACCCGCTGAAGCACCCCTTGGCAGATCTGACAGCCCTGGATGATTACCCCTGGCCAGACCCTGACGACCCTCGACTGCTGGAGCCGGTGAGACGCGAAATGGACCCCTCTCGGTTGATGTTGGGGACGCATGGCCTTACCCTAATGGAGAGGGCTCACAGTCTGATGGGGATGGATAACCTTTTCCTGGCCCTGATGGCCGACCCCAACAGAGTGAAGTTGCTATTGCGCAAGATCACCGACTTTCAGATACGCACGGCCCAGCACTTCGTCCGCTTGGGCGTTGATGGGGGCTGGTTTTCCGACGACTACGGCTCGCAAAGTTCGATGCTGATCTCCCCGGCCACATTTCGCGAGTTCTTTAAGCCTCTTCTGGCCGAGATCATACAGGTCTACAAGCGGGTCGGGCTCTTCGTCTTCTTCCACTCCTGTGGCCACGTAGAGCCTATTGTTCCAGACCTAATAGAGATCGGAGTCGACGTGTTGCATCCGGCGCAAAAACGCGCTAACGATCAGGTAGGGCTGAAGAGAGAATATGGCGACCAAATCGCCTTCGCCGGCGGGATGGACACCCAATACACCCTCACCCTCGGCACCCCCGAAGAGGTGCGGGCGGAGGCTCTGGAGCAAATCGCTGTACTCGGCCAAGGAGGGGGCTACATCGCCGGCCCCGAGAATTGGCCCCCCTTCCCTCCAGAAAACGCGAAAGCCTTCGCCACGGTGGTGAGCAAGTACGGTAAGTATCCCTTGCGTACCGATCTGCTCGACCTCGCCCAGAAGGAGGAAGGGACCAGATGACTAAGTCCCTCTCTGACTGGCGTTAGGGAGTTGTAGTCAGTCGTTACCTAACCTAGAGGTGAGCCGCAGAAACCGATTGGTAAACGCAACTATTGCCAGGACTTCATATTGACTTGAGGGGAAACTTGTGCTATAGTAATAAACAAGGTTTGATATTGTCGTACAAAAGGCGTGGCAAATCTCACGCATGACTGGTTGCATCCAGGGTGAAGAGGGTTAGTACAGTTCACCTTGCGTTTGGCATCTTGGGTCACAATCGAGCATCGGCTCATGTAAGCGTTGCTAGCCCATCGCTGATTTTGCTTGAGACCCATGCGGAAATCAAAGGTTTCGCTGGTCGAGGGAGACTGAGTGAGCTCTAGCGCATTGCAGATGCGGACAGCATGGTCGAGGGTGATCGCCTGGCTGGGTCGGGTCTTCTCGGATCGTTACGCCAAGTACTATATGGTCGTCCCCACGGTCCTATATTTGCTTCTCATCGGAATCTTTCCCTTGATCTTCTCTTTCGGATTGTCTTTCCTCCACTGGGATGTCGCCGCCCAGCGACCCTTGAGTTTCGCCGGATTGGCCAACTACGCGGAACTCGTTGGAGACGACCGCTTCTGGCGCACTTTTGCCAACACGATCATCTTTGTAACAGGGGCCATCACTCTTGAGGTTATCTTTGGTTTTGGTCTCGCTCTCCTCCTCAATCGCGACATCCGAGGGCAAGGTATCTTTCGGGTACTCCTCATGCTACCCATGATGGCCACACCGGTTGCTGTAGGCTACACCTGGCGGATGCTCTACCATGTCACCAATGGCCCTATCAATCATATCCTGCGGGCGCTCCATCTGCCCGTGGGAACGTGGCTTTCCAGCGGGAAGACCTCCTTGCTCTCGGTCATCATAACCGATGTTTGGCAATGGACACCCTTCGTCTTCATCATCCTCCTAGCCGGATTACAATCCCTGCCCAGAGAACCGTTCGAGGCGGCGGCGGTGGACGGAGCCTCGCGTCTCCAGAGTTTTATCTACCTGACTCTCCCCATGATATGGCCTATCCTGGTAATCGTCATCCTTCTGCGGATGGTGGAGGCGATTAAGATCTTCGATATCATCTTCGTTATGACGGCGGGTGGGCCTGGCATATCCACTGAGAGCTCCACCATGTACGCAAAGCTGGTCAGCCTGACCCAGTTTCGACTAGGATATGGCGCGGCCATCGCCTATCTGCTGCTGGTCCTGTCGGCAATTGTGTTCATCATCCTGACGCGTGTTCTCCCCACGGAGGTGGGGATAGAATAGGTTGGCGCCCACAGCGCGCCAACGTTAGCGGGGAGTCATGATGGTTTCAAGACGAACGCGGCGACAGCTAGAGACTGCACTGATCTACATCGCATTGATCACCATAACGGTTGCGACGATTTTCCCCGTCTACTGGACTTTTGTGACCGCCTTCAAAGACCCGCGAGATGCGTTCACCTACCCACCCAAGTACCTGCCCTATATCCAGTTCAAACCGAGCCTGTTTGCTTGGCGAGACGTAGGCCTGATCAAGGATCCCACTCAGCGAGGCACACACGATCCGGCCTCCATACTGAACACGTTGCGAAACAGCGTTGTCATCGCTATCGGGAGCACTATTGTCTCGGTGGTTCTGGGTTCGCTGGCTGCGTATGGTCTGGCTCGTTTTGAGTTCAGGCGCTGGAAGAATAAAGACATCGCGTTTTTCATCCTTTCACAGCGCATGCTGCCCCCCATCGTGCTGGTCATTCCCTATTTCATTCTCTACAATCGACTAGGTTTGATGGATACCTGGCATGGCATGATCATCGCCCACACAGTGGCGAATCTGCCCTTCGTAGTTTGGATCATGCGAGGCTTCTTCCGAGGCATTCCCAAGGAGCTAGAAGAGAGTGCGCGCATTGACGGTTGTTCGCATTTCCAGGCGTTCCGGAAGATCGTCCTGCCGCTCTCTTTGCCCGGCTTGGCGGCGACTAGCGCATTCACCACCGTCTTTTCCTGGAATGAGCTGCTCTTCGCTATCACGCTCACCTTCAAGAGAGCCCAGACCTTTCCTACGCTAGTTGCTGGCCTGACCCATGGCAGCGCGGCCCTCTGGTGGGACATCTCAGCCATGCTGCTTTTGGCTATCTTGCCCGTGTTCATCTTCATCACTCTGTTTCAGCGCTACATCGTAGCCGGTCTCACTTTGGGGGCCCTAAAGTAACTCAAAGAGGTCTCGAGAAAGGGGGTGATCGCAGGGAGCGAAGTATCGTCTCTCAGGCTGGACGCTTGGGCGTCCAATCTCAAGATTCCTAAGGAGGGTGTTTAGAGATGAAAGGTAATTGTAGGTTTCTGGGGCTAGCGCTGGTCCTGGTAGCGGCGTTGCTGGCCAGTTGCGCGGCTCCTACTCCTGAGGTGGTCAAGGAGACCGTTGTGGTACCGGTGAAGGAAACGGTGGTGGTGCCCGCTACGCCTGTTCCTGAGGCCAAGATGTGCGACGGAGTGAAGGTGGTTGCGGTCACCCAGCCCGGCCCCTACATCGCTGGTCCCCTCTTCGATCACCGTGACGAGTGGACCGCGCTCACGGGTGGGGAAGTGGAAGTGGTAGAGGTGCCCTATGAGGATCTCTATGAGAAGATCATGACCTCTTTCGCCACCGGGGTGCATGCCTACGACATAATCGTGGTGGGCGCCACCTGGCTGCCTGATTTCACTCCCTATCTTATCCCGCTTGATGACTACATCGCGAACCCGGAGACGAACCCCGACTGGGAAGACGTCCTGCCCGCCTTCCGAGAGATCATCGCCAAGTGGGAGGGCAAGTACTACGCCCTAACACTGGACGGCGACACTCACTCTTTGTTCTATCGCCGCCACCTCTTCACCGACCCGGAGAACCAAGCCAATTTCAAGGCCAAATACGGGTATGACCTGGCAGTCCCCACGACCATGGATGAACTACGCGATGTGGCCGAGTTCTTCACTGGCTGGGACTGGACCGGCGACGGCCAACCGGACTATGGCTGGGCGCAGCCCATGGCCCGCGGCACGCAGTCTCACTGGTGGTTCTGGGACTTCGTGGCTCCGTTCTGCGTGATGCCTCCTGGTCCTGAGGGTCCGGACCGATACCACGGTCAGCTCTACTTCGACCCGGAGACGATGGAGCCTTTGGTCAACGAGCCATGCATGCTCAAGGGTCTGGAACTCTACAAGGAGATGGCCAAGTTTGGCCCTCCGGGCATGGAGGCCTGGGGTGTGGGTGAGATCCGCTCCGCCTTCCCCAGCACCGGCAACGTCGCCATGACCTTCGAGTGGGGCGGCTTCCCCGGCATGTGCGAAGATCCGGCCTTTGCAGACCCTGCGGCCATTGGTGACTGTGGCACCGCTCCGCGTCCGGGCTCGATGGAGCTGTGGGATCGCGAAAACCAGAAGTGGCTGACACTGGACGAGCCCAACACCGCGCCGCTTTTGAACTTCGGCGGCTGGGTGGGTGCTGTCACCAAGACATCGGAAAACCCGGATTGCGCCTACGACTTCATCAAGTTCCTAAACAGCCCGGAGATCAGCTCCCAGGACGTGGTGATCGGCGACACCGGCTTCAATGTCTATCGCTACAGCCACGTACGTGACCTGACGATTTGGGTCGAGGCGTGGGGTGAGGTAGCCGAGCAAGACGCCAAGGAATACCTAGACGCTGTCCGGGCGGACCTGGAGAACCCGAACGTGATCATCGACCTGCGCATCCCGGGCAAGCCAGAGTACGTGGACACGGTGCTAGACCTCCACGTCAGCGCGGCAATCGTGGGCGAGGAGGACCCGGCGAAGGCACTGCAGACCATCTACGACGAGTGGGAGAAGATCACGGAGCGCCTAGGCCGGGATAGTCAGAACATGTTCTATCGCAAGATGATGGGCATGGACTGACAAGCCTAACCGGCCGAACGCGAGTATATGCGGGGCCTTTGGCCGTTGTCCAGTCCGAAGGCCCCGCTCTCATTATGACCCTTTTTTGTCGTCAATGGAGTGATCCCGATTTCTCGGCTTGAACACATGCCGACAGATGCACTGATTCATAGAATCGATCCATCGCGCGCGAGGATAAGGTGATGAAAAGGTATATTCTGGCCCACGATTTGGGGACCACCGGTAACAAGGCCACCCTCTACGATGACCAGGGGACTTTGGTGAGCAGTGCCTTCTTTGGATATGACACGAAGTATGCCCAAGTGGGTTGGGCCGAGCAAAACCCTGAAGATTGGTGGGAGGCGGTCTGCGCCTCGACACACGAGTTACTCCGGAAGGCGCGCATCGGTCGCGATGAGCTGGCCTGCATCGTCTTCAGCGGGCAGATGATGGGCTGCGTGCCTATTGACCGTAAGGGACAGGCACTCCGCGACGCCATCATCTGGGCCGATCAGCGCTCGGTGGAGCAGACAGAGTGGATGGCGAAACAGATCAGCCCGGAAGAGGTATATCGCATCACCGGGCACCGCCTCAGCCCCTCCTATTCGGCCGCCAAGATGCTATGGATCCGCGACCACCAGCCAGATCTCTATGCCGAAGCCTACAAATTTGTGCACGCCAAGGATGCGATCGTGGCCCGCCTGACGGGGGCTTTCGCCACCGACTGCTCAGATGCCTCCGGTATGAACCTGTATGATCTGGAGGGAGGGGAGTGGTCCGAGGCGATCTTGCAGGCGGTGAAGATCGATCCTGCCCAACTGCCACAGGTACACCACTCTATCGACGTGGTGGGGGAGGTGAAGAGCGATGTAGCGGAGGAGGTAGGGGTAGAGGCCGGCACGCCCGTGGTCATCGGTGGGGGCGACGGTGTTTGTGCGGCGGCAGGGGCGGGGGTCGTTAGTGAAGGGTCGGCGTATAACTACATCGGATCATCTTCCTGGATCGGCCTCGCCACCAAGGCGCCGATCTACGATCCGGCCATGCGAACCTTCAACTGGGCCCACTTGGTGCCCGGCCTCTTCAGCCCCACAGGCACCATGCAAACGGCTGGAGGCTCCTACCAATGGATGCGCGATCAACTCTGCCCCCTGGCAGTAGAGTGTGCGGCAAAGTTAGGCGTGAGCCCTTATGAATTGATGAACCTGGAAGCGGATCAATCTCCCGTCGGAGCCCGGGGCCTGATTTTCCTTCCCTACCTTCTTGGCGAACGAAGCCCGCGCTGGAATCCCAATGCTCGGGGAGCCTTCATAGGCTTGACGATGACCCACAAGCGCGCCGATATGATCCGGGCGGTGTTGGAGGGAATCGCTCTGAACCTGCGGGTGGTTCTAGAAGCCTTCCTTGATCAGGGTGCTACGATCGAGGCGATCCGGGTCATCGGTGGCGGCGCACGCAGCAAACTCTGGAACCAGATCATGGCCAACGTCTACGGACGAGTGATCCTGCGCCCTGCTCTGCTCGAAGAAGCCACCTCGATGGGCGCGGCTATCGCCGGCGGGGTAGGGGTAGGCCTCTTCCCGGACTTCTCGGTCGTCGAGCGTCTGACGCCCATCGCCGCCACCACGGAGGTTGACCCTGAGGCCAAAGCGGCTTATGATCGCCTCTACAAGGTCTTTGAGGCAGCCTATCAGGCGCTGGTACCGATCTATGATCAGATCGCAGAGCTCTAACGCCGGTAAGGGTTGGCAGAGTGAGACGGGGCGATTTGGAACGTTTGGACTATCATCTTTAATCTGACCACGGGATTGACCTGTTAGGATCGGGCTATTGGTTTCATCGCCTTGAAAGCGTTGGATGTCGCCGAGATCATAGCGAAGGGAGGCAAACAATGAAAGA
>DMLA01000032.1 GCA_003453555.1 Chloroflexota bacterium
GAGGGGATCGCCTTTACCTCTTGGTTTCTTTCCCGATGAATACTATCGCTCTCCCCATGAGAACCTGGTTAGTCTATTTCGCCATTGGATGAGGGAAGGGAGGTTTGCGGATGAAGCCGAAGGAGAGAGAGCCATCTGATAAGAAAGCGATCAGGAGCCGGGTGGCCCATGTGGGGAGCTATCTCCCTCGGGAGTGTGGCATCGCTACCTACACGGCAGACCTAATCGCCAGCCTCAGGGAAGAATCTCCTGATCTCGAGAACATTGTTATCGCTGTGAATGACAGAGAGGCCCATTACAATTACGCAGAAGAGGTAAGGTTCCAGATCGAGCAGCATGACGAGGCCACCTACGCTGCGGCAGCGGACTTTGTCAATCGCTCCCGTATCTCCCTTGTCAGCCTACAACATGAGCATGGCCTCTTCGGAGGAAGAGATGGAGAGTACATCCTAACCTTTCTCACCAGGGTGTCCGTCCCTGTGATAACGACCCTTCATACCGTTCTCCCAGAGCCCAGGCCCCATTTCAAGAGGGTAACCGCTCAAGTGGCCGCTCAGAGCGACTCGGTAGTGGTTCTAGCCAAGACCGCCAGGCCTATCTTGGAGGATGCATATTCTGTTCCTAAAGATAGGATGCAGTTCATACCTCATGGGGCGCCTAAGGTGAGCCGTCGGATAGGCCTACGTCGTGCTGCCAAGAGGCGTCTAGGGCTGGACGGACGACGAATTCTGACGACCTTCGGCTTGATTAACCCCAATAAGGGGATCGAATACGCTCTGCAGGCCCTGCCCGAAATAGTGGACATATACCCCGAGGTTCTGTACCTGGTCGTGGGCGAGTCCCATCCTCAAGTTCGCCTACGCCGTGGCGAAGGTCACCGCAGGAAACTGTTGCGCATGGTTTCGGATTTGGGCCTCCAGCGTCATGTCCGCTTCCACAACCGTTTTCTTCGCTCGGAGGAGTTGATCCAGTATCTGCTAGCCACCGATGTCTACATCATCCCCTATCTCAACCCTGACCAGATCGTGAGCGGCACCCTGGCATATGCTATGGCCACGGGTAAGGCGGTCGTGGCTACCCCTTTTCTCTATGCCAAAGAGGTACTGGCAGAGGGACGAGGGATGCTGGTGGACTTCCGCGATCCTGACGGCATCGCCGGGGCTGTCCTTAGGCTGCTCTCGGACCGCGAGCTATTGTTGGAGATGGACCGCCGGGCCTACGACTACGGCCGTAAGATGACTTGGCCGAGGGTAGCTCGAAAGTACCGGCAACTGTTCGAAAGGGTGCTTCAGAAGCAACCTCAGCGGTGACCTGGATCGCAAGTATCGGAGGCCAGACCAGATGTTAGCATCTTGTTTGAGGGGTTCATGGATCGTTATCCACCCCTGAAGCTCGATCATCTGCACCGTCTCACCGATGATGTGGGGATAATCCAGCACGCTATCTACTCTGTTCCAGATCCACGTCATGGTTATTCGCTGGATGACAACGCCCGGGCTCTAATCGTAGCCCTCAAGCATCACCGGCTGAGCGGGGAGGTTGAGAGCCTCAATCTGGCCTATAAGTATCTGAGTTTCATACGCTATGCTCAGACTCCAGACGGACGATTCCGTAACTTCCTTACCTATGACCGCCGTTGGCTAGAAGAGGAAGGCTCTGAGGACTCCTATGGTCGGGCCCTATGGAGCTTGGGATATGCTATGGCTAGCGATGTACCCAGCGGGCTAGGCCGAGCCGCCCAAGATATTTTCGATGCAGCACTGCCATGGCTGGATAGCCTACGTTCTCCGCGGGCCAGGGCTTTCGCCCTATTGGGGCTCCACTGGCGATATCAGGCGTTGGCCCACAAGCAGGATCTGGGATACCTCCGTCGTCATGCTGACCTTCTGCTACAGAACTATCGTGACGCAGCCCAGAACGATTGGCGTTGGTATGAGGAGTATCTGACTTACTGCAATGGCAAGCTTCCCCAAGCCCTGCTGGTGGCGTATCAAGACACCAAAGTAGAGGAATATCTAGCTACCGCCTGTCGCAGCCTTGATTTCCTCTTGGAAATCCTCTTCGTGAACGATAGGCTGGAGTTGATCGGGCAAGCGGGCTGGTATCCACGGGGAGGCCCGCGTGCGTTCTTTGATCAGCAGCCGATTGACGCCGAGGCCACCGTAGAGGTATGTCTCGAGGCTCACCGGGTTACGGGAAAAGCTCGGTATTACGACCTGGCCTTTAGGGCTTTCGAGTGGTTCTTGGGAAGGAATCGACTGGGGTTGCCTCTATACGATTCGGATACAGGTGGCTGCTATGACGGGTTAGAAACCAACGCCGTGAACCAGAACCAGGGAGCGGAATCGGCCATCAGCTATCTACTTTCCTACTTGCTTCTAGTCGAGAATGCCAAACTTGCAGAGAGGCAACTACATGGACTTGGATGCTGAGATCTTAGAGAGATTGAGTGCATAGAATATCTGGCTTCCTACCTTCAGTACTTCGCTCGAATCCAGCCCTAAGGCTAGACTCCATGTAGGCTCCGAACATGATGCGGCATCATGCTTCCTCAGGGGTCGCCATCTGGTGGCAGAGTGGGAGAAGGAATGTGAGTATTTGGCTGAGCTAGGATTCACCCTTTCGTGGATCCCGGAGCATGTGACCCTGGATGGTAAGAGGTTGTCTTTGGGAGAGCAAAGCGAAGAGATTGTCGACACGTAGTTCAGAGAGCGGGGCTGGTCAGTAGCTCGACTGGACAGCCCCGACGCCCGGACAAGCGCTTCCGTCTGTTCAGGTCTGATGGGTTAGCAAAT
>DMLA01000053.1 GCA_003453555.1 Chloroflexota bacterium
GACCACTACCAACCTCTTCTGCTCTTTCATGGACAATGTCACTCCTTTCATGGGGTGACATTTTCACTGAACAGTTAGCTGGTGACAAATTCATTGAACAATAACACAAGCATCCCCAGCATGTTGACAAAGGCGCAGCAGCGTGGTATAATAGGCTTAGTTCAATGAACGAAGTAACAGGAGTGAATCGTCTTGACCTATCTGCGTAAGGGCAACCGCGATCTGATCAAGGAGATCAACCGCAACCTGGTCCTGAACCTCATCAAGAGCCGGGGCCCTGTCTCCCGGACGGAGATCGCCCGTCTTTCTGGCCTAAGCCCAGCCACCATCTCGGGGATTAGCGCCGATTTCATCACCGCCGGCCTGGTACACGAGATGGGTGAAGGGGAGTCCACAGGCGGCCGGCGCCCGGTGCTGTTGCGCCTCAACCAGCAGGCTGGCTTCGTGGTGGGCGTTAAGCTCATGGAGCACGCGGTTACCAGTGCTCTCACCGACCTAGACGCCAACGTGCTACACCACCGTGTTACTCCCTTGGAACATGCACGGGATTTCTCAGCTGTGTTGGAGGCGATTGTTAGAGCCATTGAGATGACGATAGAAGAATCTGAGGTAGATTGGGCGCGCGTTCTGGGTATTGGTATCGGTATGGCTGGAGTTATCCGCGGCGAGGCAGGGCTCTGCCACTATTCCCCCTTCTTTGGGTGGCGGGATGTGAAGGTGGCAGAGCCAATTGAGGCTCATTTCGCCCTCCCCGTATACATAGATAATGACGTCAATACCTTGACTATCGCTGAGCAGTGGTTCGGCTATGGACACGGTGTGGATGACTTCGTAGTTGTGACTGTGGGCAGAGGGATCGGAGCTGGCATCGTAGTGAACGGTCAGTTCTATAGGGGTGCTCTGGGAGGAGCGGGGGAGTTCGGACACATCACATTAGCAAGGGAGGGGCCGCTCTGCGACTGTGGGAAGCGAGGGTGCTTGGAGGCTCTGGCTTCGGACCCCGCCGTTTTGCGCATGGTGCGGGAGCGGATCACAACGGGCGAAGAGACGGCGCTGGCCGGGGTTGGAGCCTTGACTCTAAAGGATGTCATTTGCGCCGCTGAGAGTGGTGACCAGGTCGCCCGCGAGGCTCTTGCGTACTCTGGCCGTTGGCTTGGAGTCGGCGTGGCAAACCTTGTCAATATCCTGAATCCCCAGCTGGTTATCGTTGCCGGTGAGGGGGTACAAGCCGGAGAGTATCGCTTCGAGGCCATGCGGGAAGCGATACAGATACATACCTTTGACGGACTGGCAGAGGAGTTGAAGATAGTCATCGAGCCTTCGGGGGATGAGACCTGGGCTCGGGGAGCTGCTAGCTTAGTGTTGGGCGAGATTTTCAAGCACCCTCTCTACAGAAATGAGCGGATAGATCTCGTGGCCTCCATGGCCTAGTGTTCTATTTCTTTTTTGTGGAGAACTTTCTTCACTGAACACACAAAGTTCTCTTCAGGGAAGAAAATTGGGTATTCCATCGTCGCTTACTGTTGTGGTTAGAACGATAAGATTACCCTAAGAACAAAGGATCACAACAGATGGCCGGCGAAAAAGGGCTGAGCAAGCTCTACTGGTTAGCGATCTTCTTATTGCCAAGCCTTGTCGGGCTAAGCATCTTCACCATCATTCCCGTCCTTTCCTCCCTGGCCCTGACTATGTATGAGTGGGATCTCCTCACCTCGCCCCAGTTTGTAGGGTTGGCCAACTTCAACCGGCTTATCCATGATGGAGGCTTCTGGGAAGCTCTGGCCCACACCCTGTATTTCATCGTCGGATATGTCCCTCTAGTGATGATCATCGCGCTCGGAGTGGCTGTGATCCTTAATCAAAGGCTTAAAGGCGTTCTGTTCTTCCGTACGGCGTTCTTCGTCCCTGTGGTCTCGGCTTGGGTAGCGGTTGCTCTCATGTGGAAGTGGATCTTCAATCCCAAGTTCGGAATCTTCAACTACTTTCTCGGATTGCTCAACATCCAGGGCCCCGCTTGGCTTTTCGATCCTCAATGGGCGATGCCAGCCATCATCATTGCCAGCGTCTGGAAGGACATCGGCTTCGTCATGGTCATGTTTCTAGCGGGTCTCCAAGGGATCCCCGGCGACTACTACGAGGCGGCGGCCATCGACGGAGCAAATGGCTGGCAAAGGTTTTTTCGCATTACGCTTCCCCTTCTCTCTCCCACTACATTCTTTGCCCTAATCATCTCCCTCATCAACTCCTTTCAAGTATTCGATCAAGTTTGGATAATGACGGGCGGAGGACCGGGTGGAGCAACTAGCGTCTTGGTGGAACGGATCGTCAAGAACGCCTTCAGTTACAGCCGGATGGGGTACGCCTCCGCTTTGTCCTGGGTCCTTTTCCTGTTGGTTTTCACGGCCACAATCGTCCAGATGCGGATACAAAGGTACTGGGTAACTTATGACTGAGGCGCCGGCGGGAGTCCAGACCATATTTGCCAGGGCTAGAACGAGGCCGATGAGCTCGCTCGTCACCGTCATTCGGCAGGGACTCCTCTACGCGATCTTGGTGGTGAGTGCGCTCTTTATGATCGTTCCATTCCTGTGGATGTTGTCCACTTCTCTTAAAGCCGACCAATACGTGCTGACCATGCCCCCTCAATTCTTTCCTAAGCCCTTGACCCTTCGTAGTTACGCCAAGTTGGCCGAACTGTTTCCTATTGTCAGAATGTTCTTCAACAGTCTCCTGGTGGCAACGTTGACTACATTGGGTCAGCTCTTGACCTGCTCGATGGCCGCTTACGCCTTCGCCCGCATGAAGTTCAAGGGCAGAGAGGTGCTCTTTCTGGTCTATTTGGCGACACTTATGATCCCTTTCCAGGTAACTATAACCCCTCTCTTTATCCTAATGAGATGCCTGGGGTGGATCAACACCTACCAAGGTCTAATACTCCCCGGCGTTTTCAGCGCGTTTGGAACATTCCTCCTGAGGCAATCGTTCGCGACCATTCCGAGAGAACTAGAGGAAGCAGCCTTTATGGACGGCGCTTCCCACTTCACCGTCTATTGGCGCATCATTCTGCCTCTAGCCAAGCCAGCCCTAGCTACCCTGGGGGTCTTCTCGTTCATGGGCTCTTGGAACAGCTTCCTATGGCCACTGTTTGTTGTCCGGGACGTCCAGCTGATGACTCTGCCCGTGGGTTTGGCTACTCTGCACGGGCAATGGCTCACGGAATGGAATTTGGTGATGGCGGGCACGGTGATCACCGTGCTTCCCATGGTAGCGGTGTATCTCTTGGCCCAGCAATACTTTGTGCAGGGCGTTCTATTGAGCGGCATCAAAGGGTAGACCGTGGCAACAGCTTTCCGATCGGAATTTGAGGGGTTGGGAAGGAGGTGGTTGTAGGATGTGAGATCAAGAAGCCGAAAGAACGATATTGAACAGACAGTTTAGTTGAGGTCAGTAGGAAGGAGGAAAAATGAAAAGGCATCTGCCTCTCTTGTTGACGAGTATCCTGCTATTGGTGCTTCTCGGGGCAGGCTGTGCGCCAGCGGCCACCCCCACCCCAACGATACCGACACCGGAAGTGATCAGGGAAACTGTGGTGGTAACTGCGACGCCTGAGCCTACCGCGCCGCCCGCCCCGGTGACTATCACCTATTTCACCTTCTCCGCTGCCCCCGACCACCTAGTGGAACTCGATGAGATGATCCAGATCTTCGAGGAGGAGCATCCCGGTATCGAGGTGAAAGTGGAGCTGGCTCCCTTTGGTGAGTATTTTACCAAGTTGCAGACACTGATCGCGGGAGGGACCGCTCCAGATGTCTTCGAGCTCAACTATGAGAACTTCGTCAGCTTTGCCGCCAAAGGTGTGCTTCTGGATCTTGGCCCCCTCGCCCAGGCTGACGAAGAGTTCGACCCGACCGTCTTCTATCCCAGGGCTTACAATGCATTCAATCTCAATGGGATACAGTTCGGACTTCCGGAGACCTTCTCCACCGTCGTGCTTTACTATAACAAAGACCTGTTCGATGACGCTGGAGTGGCGTATCCCACCGCTGATTGGACCTGGGCAGATGCGGTCGCCGCGGCCGAGGAGCTGACAGACGCTGACGAGGGTGTTTGGGGATTGTATTCGCCCATCCAGTTCTGGGAGTTCTACAAGAAGGCCGCTCAGAATGGCTGTAGCTTCTTCAATGAAGACAAAACCGAGGCAACCATAAATGAGCCCAAATGCGTCGAGGCTCTACAGACGATGATTGACTTCGTAACCAAGTACCATGTCATGCCCAGTGATGCCGAGATGGGTGGCATATCCGACGGTGATATGTTCAAGGCGGGGAAGATCGCCATGGATGTGACCGGTATTTGGATGTTTGCCGCCTTCGAAGACGCGCCCTTCGAGTGGGACATCCAGGTGGAACCAGGTATGGCCCAAAAGGCAACCCACTTTTTCTCTAACGCTGTGTCCGTCTTCGCCGCCACCAAGCACCCGCAGGAGGCATGGGAGTGGGTCAGGTTCTTCACTACCAGCCCCGAGATGGCCCAGATTCGGGTTAAGTCAGCTTGGGAGCTTCCCACTCTGGACAACCCTGCCCTCTTCGCGGACTACCTTGAGCAGCGCCCTCCGGCCAATCGAGAAGCCGTCTTTGAATCTCTAAACTACGCCATCGTGCCACCGGTGATCGAGCGGCAGAGCGAGATGCAGGATGCTGTCAACAATCTACTCGACAAGGTGAAGCTTGGACAACTCGACCCTAAAGAGGCGTTGGACCAGGCCAAGGTAGAGATCGAGGAGCTAATCAAATAATAGCGCGGGAGCTCCTGGGGCAAGGGGCAATCCATCGTTGCCCCTTGCCTTTTTCTCGCGGGAGAAGCACCCTCAACGGGGGAGACGATGAGCCTCTACAGACAAAGCATCCAAGTAATCCTCCAAAATCAAGCCGATTCTGGCGCTTATATGGCGTCGCCCAATTTCCCGCCCTACGCCTATTGCTGGCTCAGAGACGGGAGCTTCATCGCTTACGCTATGAACTTGGTGGGGCAACACGATAGCGCGGGAAGATTCCTGTCGTGGGTGGATGAAACGATCCGCCGGTATGCTTGGAAGGTGGACAGGCTCCTGATGAAAATTGAGGAGGAGGAACCTATTGAGGAAAGCGATTATCTTCACACGAGGTACACGCTGGAAGGTGAGGAGGCGGATGCTCGGTGGTGGAATTTTCAGTTGGATGGTTACGGAGCCTGGCTCTGGGGGCTGGCACAGCATGTGAGGATGACGAGGGATTGGCGTCTCTTGGACGAACTGAAATCCAGCATAGATATCACTCTGCGTTATCTGCGGGGCTTGTGGATGGTACCAAACTACGATTGCTGGGAAGAGAATGGAGATAAGGTGCATATTTCCACGCTGGCAGCCATCTACGGTGGACTAGAGGCCATCAGCGCCTTTCAGCCTCAAGAACCCTTTGCGGAGATAGAAGACATTAAGGACTTCGTTCTTCAGAAAGGCGTGAAGACTGGCCATTTGGTGAAGTATATCGGCACCGATATCGTTGACGCCAGCTTACTCTCTGCAAGCACCCCCTTCCGCCTGTTACAGCCCGATGATCAGATTATGCAGGCCACGGTGGCCCACATCGAAGCTGATCTCCACTGTAGCGATGGAGGGGTCCACCGCTACCTGGGGGACACTTATTATGGGGGTGGGGAGTGGACGCTTCTGGCTGCATGGCTGGGTTGGTACTACGCCGAGGTGGGTGAATACGAGCGGGCTCGAAAGCTTCTGGCTTGGGTGGAAGCCCAGGCTGATGATCGGGGGAATCTGCCCGAGCAAGTCTCAGACCACCTATTGGCTCCCAACCGCTATTCTGAGTGGGAGGCCCGGTGGGGTCCGGTTGCCAAGCCCCTTCTCTGGTCACACGCCCTGTACCTCATTCTCCATCAGGCCGTCCAAGGGGCCGGGGAGGTGTGCCGATGGAATCGTCTTTACGACTGGAAGGCTTAGTTCACATACCCTACGGCTTCGAACATCCCTATGAGCAGGAACCGGTTGAACGTTCCCCTCGCCATCCCTTGGCCGGGCAATCGGTGACTTTAGGCGTCGCTACCTGGCCCGCGGGGGCTGCCGAGGCTGTATGGGCCACTTGGCACCTGGAGGAATCAGACGCGCAGGGACGGGCTGAGGGGCGCTGGCAAGAGGACGGTGAGGGCCGGAGCTTCTGGCGAGTGGAACTGCCTCCCTTTCGCCACGGAGAACGGGTCACCTATCAACTCCATGGCCGTCGGGGGAGACAGCAGCTCAGCACAGAGCCTTTCTGCTTCGTAGTCCTCGGCTGGTGGCCTATCGGTGACGTAGTCAGCTATCATATGGGCCCTGAGAGGCTTGTGCTGCGGTGTATCAGTGGGGATGCATCCTTACGGCCTGAAGTCCAGATCTCTTTCCCCACCCCTCACATCCTGCGCGTCCGTCTTATCCCGTGTGGCCATGAGCTATCCCAGGACAAGTGTCAAGGCAAGTATCAAGGTGTAGCTTATCAGGTGATGGAGGAGACAGCCGAGAGAATCGTCATAACCACGAAGGCGATGGAGGTCGCGGTGGGAGTTCGCCCGTACCGACTGGAAGTCCGCCACCCTGATGGCACACCCCTTTTGGCAGAGGTTGAAAGAGTGACCTGGCTAGTCGGACAGCCGGGCCAAGCCGTGCAGCTACGTGAGATCTTCGCCAGCCCGCCAAACGAGGCGTTCTACGGCTTCGGCGAGCGGTTTAATGCTCTAGACCAGCGGGGGAACCATCTCGATGTGAGGGTCTTCGACCAGTACAAGAACCAAGGCAGGCGCACCTACCTACCGGTGCCGTTCTTTCTCTCGTCGCGGTGTTACGGCCTCTATCTGGCTACCAACCGCCACGTAGTCTATGACCTTGCAGCGTCGCATTCAGATCGTTGGTCGTTCAGTGTTGAACTTGGAGCAGACGGGGCCCTTGAATACTACGTCATCACCGGTGACCCTAAAGAAATCATCGCTGGGTTCACCAATCTGACAGGCAAACCAGCTTTGCCGCCCAAATGGGCATTCGGGCCTTGGATGTCGGGAAACGACTGGAATAGCCAAGCCGCGGTCCTCGAGCAGGTGCGTAAGACGGTCGAATACCAGATCCCCGCAACTGTGCTTGTCATCGAAGCCTGGAGTGACGAGGCTACCTTTTATATATGGAATGACGCCCAATATGAACCTAGGCGCGGCGGTGAAGTCTTTTCCTATGGTGATTTCACTTTCCCATCAGATGGTCGCTGGCCTGATCCTAAGAGACTCGTCGAGGAACTCCACCGCTTGGGCATCCGCCTGCTCCTTTGGCAGGTGCCGGTGATGAAGAAGTTGGATGAGGCCCACCCCCAGCATGATCTGGATGAGGCCTATATGGTTACCCAGCACTATTGTGTGGAGGAACCAGACGGCGAGCCTTATCGGGTTCGGCCCTTTTGGTTTAATGGCGGGCTGGTGCTGGACTTTACCAACCCTGAAGCTGCGAATTGGTGGCTCAGTAAACGGGCCTATCTTCTGGATGAGCTTGGCATCGATGGATTCAAGACGGATGGTGGAGAGCACCTCTGGGGAGAGGATCTCAGGTTTGCCGACGGCCGACGGGGAGACGAACTGCAGAACCTCTACCCAGTGCTCTATGAAGCAGCCTACCACCGGTTCGCACGGGACAAGCGGAAGGGTGACGCCATTACCTTCAGTCGGGCCGGCTTCACAGGAGCTCAGGCTTACCCCTGTCACTGGGCAGGTGATGAGAATTCCACCTGGGAGGCCTTCCGCCATTCAATCCTGGCCGGGCTCTCTGCAGGCATCTCTGGTATACCGTTCTGGGGTTGGGATCTGGCCGGCTTCAGTGGCGAGATCCCTTCAGCAGAGCTCTACTTACGTGCTGCGGCTATGGCTGCCTTCTGTCCCATTATGCAGTATCACTCTGAGCATAGCGAGCACCGAAAACCCTGTCGCGACCGCACTCCCTGGAACATACAGACCCGAAGCGGGGACCCGGATGTGATTCGGATCTATCGCAAATACGCTAATCTGCGGATGAACCTGCTACCCTATATCTACAACGAAGCCAGGAAATCCAGTATGACCAGTGTACCATTGATGCGGGCCCTGCCCTTGGAGTTCCCCCGAGACGAGAGATGTTCGGATTTCCCCTATCAATACCTCTTCGGGGATGCCTTTCTGGTGGCTCCAGTGGTGACCGAGGGGAGTACCAGCCAAAAGGTATACCTACCTGAAGGAGAATGGATTGATTTCTGGACCGACGAGCTCCATAGCGGGCCCAAGTCGGTGGACTACCCCACGCCGAAGGAGATCATCCCGGTATTCGCGAAGGCGGGGGCGATCTTGCCCATTAACCTGGGAGATAGGTACAGGCTGGGTGATTACGTGGGTAACGTCGTAAATCGATATGACCATCTCTGTTTTCACATTTATCCTAGCGGGACCTCGGCTTACGCTTGGTATGACGACGTCAGCGGTATGGCTTGCACCCTTCAGTGCTTGGAGAATCGGCAGGCAGCAACCATAACCGTGAAGCTTTCTCCGATGGCACATGATGTGACCCTTATCTTGAGTACCCCGTGTCCTTCGTCTGTGCTTGCAGATGGGGTGCTGCTTGAAAGATATCTCGATTTAACTCCTTTGCATGAGGAGGCCATAAGCGCCTGGGACTACGATGAGATACAGGGTCGCATCTATGTGAAGTTGCCGGCTAGCGTATTGGGTAGAACAGTGGTGTTACGCGGCCAGATGAATCATCCTTAGCTGCGAGCCGAGTTGCGGTCAATTACTTGACAACATTAGCATGGGGTGTCAGATTTCCATCTCTGCGCTTGTGAAGTCTCCCGACAGTGTGTTTCGCACCGATCAGTCCCACTCACCTATGTAAGCGAGTTGAGCAACCCCATTGCCCTTCTAAGCCACTCAGGATCTAGGTCTTCTCGCTAACAAACACGCATAGGCGATGAAGTCCATGATTGGGGAGGGAAGGCGTAACAGTAAACTCGGCACGGGATCACACCGTCTTGACCGGTGATCCTTTGGGCTTAGGTATGGAACGCCAGGAGGGTGGTTTTCAACGGCTAAAACGGGTCCCTGGGATAATCTCATGTTCAAAAACACCTCGGAAATCGCGGTCTCAAGGGGGTCTGGCAGGGTAATGATTGTCAAACTGGGTGGCAAAGGGGGCAAAACGGGGGCTTTGTCGCCGCTCAGAGGCCGTCCCAGTGGGAACAGCCCCTCCCGAGTGAGGATGGATGGGGCTTCTTTAGCGATTCTGGTGATTGATTTGGCTACAGGCCTTATTGTCAATGAGTGTCTCTTGTAGACCTTCCGTTGGCGTCTTGTCAAGTGGTGTAAATTGCCGTGTGCTTCCTTGTCAGCACTGAGTCGCGCTCTCACCTTTCAATGATGACTTATTGTGAACTCGGCCCGGAGTACAGCATCCACCTCTAGCGGCAGGCCTGGAGGTCGGTGTTCGCGCAGCAACCGCTTAGCACGGGCCGCAGCCCGAGCCCGGGTACCGAACCTGCCTTCCTCTTCCCACAGTGTCCGGTCTCGTCGGTCTCCAACCTTTGGGAAAAAGAACTCGGAGCGCATAAACTGAATCGTGTGGTGGTCCATCAAGAAGTGCCCACCCGGACCTACCCGCTCGATCACTTCTACCGCCAACATCTCGTCGGTTACCTCGATGCCTCGCAGCACGCGCATCACCATACCGACGAGCTCATCATCAATGACCGCCTGCTCCAGTGAGACGGAGTTCATATTGGTAATCATACCGACAGCGTGGTGAATATAGTTACAGCCGCCCATTGCTGCCAGCAGCAAGGTGACCATCTTTTCATAGCCTGCCTGCTGATCGGGGAGCTTGCTATCGGTCATGCCGCCCGAGCCGTAGATTGGTACCCCATAGAAATGGGCCATCTGCGCCGCGGCTGCCTGCATCATTCCGAACTCAACAGCCCCACCTAGGTACCCCCCAGTGCGCATGTCGGCCACACTGGGAATATAGCCGGCCAGCACCGGCGTCCCCGGCCGTACGATTTGCGTCAGCACAATGCCGCTTAACTGTTCGGCGTTGAGCTGTACCAGTGTCCCAGCCAATGTGACCGGCGCGCTGGAGCCGGCCATCGGCGCCGAGGAGAGAACAAGCGGAAGCCCATGCCGACACCAGTACAGAAGGATATCAGTCACCCGATCGTCCAGATGGAGAGGACTGACCATCCAACTAGTGATGCAAGAGATAAAGGGACGCTCTTGCAGAGCTTCCAGGCTGCCCGCAATCCGCACCCCCATCTCCAGGACTTGCTCCGCTCCCCGAATGGAGTCCATGCCCCCCATCACGTGTTTACTGGTGTTGATTAGACTAGTGTAGAAACGATTGATGGGTACATCCTCCCTCGGTACGTCCGTGGGATAAAGGGGGATGACAATAAAGTCCACGTGTTCCAGCGCATCAGCCAGGCGGACCAGATCCGCCAGGTCGCTCAGGGTGCCGGGGCGGACGGTCTCGGCACCAGGGTCCAGCACTTGGGTCGGTGAACCGCCGGTACCTGCGTAGACCCGCTTGTCCTCCAAGAGGAGATCGTGAGCTGGATCGCGACCCGCCAGCAGAACCTGGGAGGGGACCTCATCTACTGCCTTCTCGACCACGGCGCGCGGGATGCGAACGCGGTTCCCATCCACCCAGGCACCTCCCTTGCGGCAGAGGGCCACCGCCTCCTGGTTGTCCACACGGATGCCAGTCCGTTCCAAAACGGTCAGCGATGCTTCGTGGATCCTCCGAACTTGTTCCTCGGTCAAAGGCTGATACTGTCCACCGATGAGACCTGTTCTGGGCATCGTCCCCTCCTAACTGCGCGCCGCTCCCCGTCTGGCCAGCACCTGAGCGATCTCCTCTTCTGCTGCTTCGGGCAAGGGGGGCACCTCATGCTCGTCCAGAATTTGCCGTGCCCGCTCGTTGGCCCGAGCCGCCATGTCTTTGCTTCCCTTCTCCACCCACTGGTCATACCGCATCCGGTCAATCAGTTTCGGATGCCATTGGGCCCATTTCCAGTTATCCAGGGTATGTTTATCTGCCAAGAAGCCGCCGCCAGGCCGGGCCCGCGCGATCGCCTCGCGCGCTAGAGTCAGTTCGTTCACCAGCACGCCTTCCATGACGAAGCGCACGTCGCGAATGATCTCATCTGCAACCACCAGCATCTCCATTGAGGAGGTAGATCCATATTCAATGTATCCCACGTCGTGCACCAGGTTGCAACGGGTCAAGAAGGCGCTCATGATAGAGATGCTAGCCTCAATGCCGGCCTGGGCGTCCACCACCTTGCTGTCGGTTGCCCCTGCAGCCCCCCACGACGGCAAGTGATAGCACCGTGCGATGTCGGTACACGCTGCCATGCCCAGTGCCCACTCCGGGCTGCCGTAGCTGACGATGGCCGATTTCATATCCAGAGCGGCTGTGTTCATCCCATATATGAAGGGGGTGCCCCGCCGCACCAATTGGGTCAATACTAAACCTGTCAGGCATTCGGCGTTGCCTAGGGCCAATGCTCCCGCCAGGGTGATCGGCCCACCGCCGCCGGTGTTGGGGGACGGAGGATAGCAGGCTGGAATCCCCTTCTCCGCGCAGAAGAGCAGTTTGTCCACCGATTCATCGGGAAATAGCAGTGGGGAGATCGGCTCGGCATAGAGGAGCAGAAACGGCCTCTCCCGCAGCCTCTCCTCTCCCCCGGCTACCGCACAGGCGATCCGGTGGATGTCCTCCATATCCTTACGATCGTTCGCAGTGTACACATTGGGCTTGACCGAGCCCCGGATCATCCCGATAAAGCCATGGATGTAAGGGTCTTGCATCGGCACATCCGCAGGGTTACCCATAGACATAATGAAGTCAATCTGATCCAGGCCATCGCACAGGTGAGCTATGCGCTGGACGTCCATAGCGGTAGCCTTTCGTCGTTCGCCCGTCTCTACATCTATGGTGAAGATGCAATCGGACCCGGAACCGAAGAAAACCTTGCTCGCCTCCAGCGGCATCACCATCTCGCCCAGACGGTTGTACATCGGGACGCGCGAGGGAGCGCTGGCTATGGCATCAGTGATCAGATGGGGTGGGATCTTGATGCGCCCTTCCGATTCCCAGGCCCCTGCCTCCAGCAACAATCTACACCCCGCTTCATTCTTCATCACGATACCTGTTCGGGAGAGAATGTCCAGGCTGGTGTGATGGATCTCCAGGATTTGCTCCTCCGACAGGACTTGTAGCCTTGGACGTAGCGTCGTCACCTCAATTGACTGAGTCATCTTTCCTCTCCTTTTAAGTTTTCAGGAATTTGCCCTTCCGTGAACCGGGCTGGGCCCTCCCACTGCTGTGAAGACTAGTTCTGTTCCCAGGTAGATCTCTTGCTCCCAGCCTGCCGTAGCCATGGCTCTCTGATCTCGCCGGTCTCATCCTCACCCCAACCCGCCCCGCTCCAACCCGTTGAGTCAACGCTTCTATCTGGGCGGGAAGCACCTCTTCCGCTTTCGGCTGGATCGGCACATCTCGCAGGACAGGCATGATCCCCCTCCTCTGCCAGGCTACCGACCCTTTGTCCTCCGCCGATAGGCCCTTATGTACTGCCCCGCATAGACATCGCGTCCCAAAAGGAGATCGGCCGCCAGAATAGCGGGGCGCACCTTGGCCACATCCACAATGGGACAGTTCACACCAGCCTGGATGGCCATCACCAGGAAAGCCTGGTTAATCGTCTCCCGCTCGGGCAGGCCGAAGGAGACATTGCTGACCCCCAGGGTCATATTGACCCCCAACTCCTCTCGCACTCGCCAGATTGTCTCCAGGGTAACCCGCCCGGCCGTATGGTCGGCCGCCACCGTCAACGCTAAGCAATCGATCACCACGTCCGCCCGCGGGATGCCCAGAGCCTCGGCCTGCTCCACGATCTTGCGAGCGATCTCCACCCGTCGCTCTGCCGTCGAGGGAATCCCCTCATCGTCCATGCAGAGCCCGATCACCGCCGCCCTGTGTTCCTTGACCAGCGGCAGCACCTGGGCCAGGCGCTCCTCCTCGCCGTTGACCGAGTTGACCAGCGGTTTACCCTCGGGGGCTAGTTCCCGGTACACGTCTAGTGCCTCCGCCAGCGCTTGAAGGTTGGAAGTGTCGATGGCCACCGGCACATCCACCGTTTCTATCACCAGGCGCACCGCTTTGGGGAGGAGATCCACCTCATCCACCCCCGCTGCACCAACGTTGACGTCCAACACATCGGCCCCGGCCTCCACCTGGGCCACCGCTTCCTCTTTGACAAGGCTCAGGTCGCCGGACTGTAGCGCCGCCGCCAGCCGCCTCTTCCCTGTGGGGTTGATCCGCTCCCCGATGAGGACTGTCGGCCGCTCCGGGCTGATGATCACCGTCGCTTTCGCGCTTCTCAACACGGTTTCCATGCTTTCTCTCCTGGTATCTTCACATCTTGTGCACTCTCCAGCCAGCAGGGGGTCATCGAGAGTAGGCCCGCTGCACGATCTCCCCCCAGACGTTGGGCCGCGTCCTGGGGTAACGGTTATGGCTTGTGCTCGACGGCAACTCTTTCTACCCGCTCGGCAATGCGTTCCGCCAGAGACTTGCCCCCTTTATTGAGCCGGGTTGGGCACTTACCGGCACCTGAGAGCTTATCAGGGCAGGATCACCGTGCGAACCCCCGCTTCGCTTCGCTCAAGGCGGTCCAGAACCTGATTGATGGCCTCGGCATCGAGAGGGATGGTTTCGGTGATCACCTGCGAGAGGTCCAACAACCCACGACGGACCATTTCGAGAAGCAAAGGCAACTCCTGGGCCAGGTGGTCAGATGCTCCGATTACCTGAGCTTCTTTCATCAGTAGATCGGCATAGGGAGCGATCTCAAAGGTCTGATCGGTGAGGCCTACTATCACCGCCCGCCCAAAGATGGCCAGGGACTGAACAGCCTGTCGCATCGTCAGCGGCAGGCCGACCAGTTCCAAAGCCACATCCACGCCCTTCCCACCCGTCAACCGCCGGAGTTCCTCCACCGGGTCTCCAGCCCTAGCATTAACGGGGACAGCCCCCAGGTGTTCGGCCACCTCTAGCTTCTTCTCGTCCACATCCACGGCGTAGACATCGAGAGCGCCGAAGGCGCGGGCCAGTTGGACGGCCGAAATCCCTAATCCACCGACCCCGAAGATCGCTACCGCCTCTCCCGGCTTGACCTCTGCTTTTTGCAGGGCGTGAAAAGAAGTCGCCGAAGAACACATCAACACCGCCCCTTCCTCAAAAGAGAGTTGGTCGGGGAGGGGGAAGGCATTACGAGAGGGAACGCTGATGTATTCCGCGTACCCACCGTCCCGATGTTTGCCGATCATCGCTCCCGAGATGCAAAACTGCTCGTTGCCGGTGCTGCAGTAATAGCAATCCCCGCAGGTAACCAGGTAGTGGAGGCAGACCCCAGCGCCAACTTTTACGTTGCTGACCTGGGAACCGACCTCCTCAACCACGCCGGCAACTTCATGTCCCAGCGTCAGCGGGAGAGAACGGACGGGGGAGAGACCGGCACGGTAATGCGCGTCGGAGTGGCAGATACCAGCGGCCTTGACGCGGACGAGTGCATCCTCTTCCCCGATATGAGGTCTAGCCACTTCCTGCATCTCTAAGGGCTGCCCTATTCTCACCAAGCGAACCGCTTTCATCGTCATCTTTCTCCTCCGTGTTATCAGCGATGAGCCACCAGGCTGCTTAACTCACGCGGGTCAGAGACATCTTCGAAATTCCAGACCATCTCTACCAACTCGTCCACCTGAGCCTTATCCAAGACGAACCCCGTCTGCCAACGGAACTTCTTTCCGACCTGTTCCTCATTCCATCCCTGGGGGAACTTGATCCCACCCTCCACCACCCCGGATGCAAAGCGTCGCCCATCCTTAAGGCTAATGGTCACCGCGCTGACATACTTGCCTCTGGGGTCTCCCACTGAGGCCAGATGGTATAGCTCTTCGACCAGTTCCACCTTACTTGCCAGGTCGCGGACCTGTTCGTCGTCTAGGCGCCCCTCCAGGATCTGCTGGAGGCCGACCTCGTCGTCGAGAAGGAGCACGGCCAATGGCCAGGCCAGGTTAAACTGGGCCTCCTCGGTGGTGGTCGGAATCCCCGTGCCCAGCCCACAGCCCTCGTGGAACGCCTCGACCCGTATGTGAGCGATCTCCCCCACTAGGATGTTGTGTCGATGCACCAAACCCCGGGCCCCCTCTAGGGCGGCGTGTGTCCAAGCACAGCAGGCATACCCTTTCCAAGCGGTCCCGTTCACCATTATATATCGCTGGCCGATATCGGCCATCCATCCCTTGTACCGTTCGAAGCTAAGAAGGCAAGGGGTAGCGGTGAAGCCCCGCCCCGCCAATTCGGCGGCGGCAATGCCGGTCATCGTCCCCCAGCCGATGCCCTGCTTAACCTCGTAGGGGTATCGATCTCCCGCATCATCGGCAGATTAGGGGCGTGGTATTCCGCGATGCCCAGAGGGTCCTCGATCTATTCCTCGGATAACCCCAGCAGGTTCGCCGCCACCGCTGCGCACGCCACCGAGCCCCACCATCCACACGAGCGTAGACCGTGCGCTGGTCGTGCCAGCAGCGGGCGGTGCGATGGGCCACCTCGTAGCCGACGACCATAGCGCCCATCATCTCTCGTCCGCCGGCCCTCAATTTCTCGGCCAGAGCCAACGCCGTGGGAAAGATCTGGGCACTGGGATGCCCCTTGGTATACTGTCCCCAACGATCGATGTCGAGGCCATTGGCGGCATATCAGTTGGCGAAGGCCGCCCCGATGGCCGACGCCCGCCGGTCGTGCAACAGGATGGTCGCCTCGTCCCCCGGCCAGGTCCCGACTGCGTAATCGGTGGCCATTCGGCTGATTCGCGTGAGTGTGCCCGACAGCGTGCACCCCAGCTCATCCAACAGGGCCATTTTGATCTGGCCCTGCACTGATGATGGCAACGCCTCCCAGTGACATTCCCGGATGAAACGAATGACGCGCTCCAGCCCGTTCATCCTCTCGCCCCCTGGCCTCTCTCACGTACCTCGGCCGCCTGCAGGATAGCCTCAATCCGTTCAGCCACCCCCTTGGGCAGTAGGGGCGGCTGGTGGGTGGCTAGAATCTCGCCTAACCGGGCCTGGATGCGATCGTACATCGTTGGAGATCCTGCCGCCCTCCAGTTAACCCATGGCTCACGGTCTATTAACTTGGGCGTCCAGATCTCTCTCCGGCAGCGACGGGCGGTCTCCTTTTCGGCCATAAAGTGCCCCGCCGGACCTACCTTGTCAATCAGGTCAAGCATCAAGGTGTCGTCGTTGACTTCGATGCCCCGCATGACGCGCCGGGTCATGGCGATGATCTCATCGGTCATCACCAACATCTCCAGAGAGCCAATGTCGGCGCAGTCAAGAAAGCCGACATCGTGGATCAACGTTGCCCCGCTCAATCCCGAGAGCACCACTTGGAAGGTGCTCTCGATGGCTGCCTGCAGGTCGAGGACTTTGGCCTCGGAAGCGCCGGCAGTGCTCATAAAGGGGATCTCTAGGTAGCGGGAGAGGTCAGACAGGGCAGCGCTGTACAGGCTCATCTCCGGTGCGCCATAGACTGGCCGCCCGGTGCGCAGGTCCATCGGCTGGGGTACGGCCCCGATGCAGACCGCCGTCCCCCGCCGCTTGAGCTGGATCACCGCTAGACCACTAAGCGCTCCAGCCAGGCAGATGATCAGCGTGCCCGCGCCGGTCACTGGCGCAGTGGCCCCGGCACTGCCGCCACCCAGATAGATGATGGGCACGTCGTGCTCGGCGGCCCAGAGCACGTTGGCCAAGTCTTCATCTGTGTGCACCAGCGGGGGCTGAAAAGTGGAAAAGAAGGCGAAGAAAGGTCTTTGCCGAAGCGCTTTCTCGCTGCCCGCGATGGCTAACGCGATTTGGTAGATATCCGAGACGTTCTTGGCAGAGTAAGCCCAGGGCAGCACTGGCTTGCCAGTATTGGCGATCATCTCAGCGAACTCGTACACCGGAGCCAGCGAGGGAGTCACATCGCTGATCAGCCCCAGGCCCATCACGTAATCGATATGCTCCAGAGCATCACACACGAGAGCCGTCATGCCGGGATCCCCCCTACGAACCTTGCGGCGCTCGCCGGTCTCGGGATCCACAAAGTAGGTACAAGTCGGACCAGGGCCGAAGTACACCCGGTCGGGTATAACCTGCATCCGATGTTGGCCATCCCGTCCCCAGATGGTGAAGGAGCGGGGGGTGGCGGCGATGGCGTCCTGGATGATATGTGGCGGAATGCGCACCCGGACGCCGTCCACCCGGGCACCTGCCTCTCCTAACAGTTCTCGCGCCTCGGCGTTCAGTACGTTGACGCCAGTGCGATTCAGGCACTCCAGCGTCGCCTGAAAGACTTTCTCCATCTGCTGATCCGAAAGGACACGGAACTGCGGAGTCTGACGATCATCATAGTTAATGTTCACGCCTCACCTCATAGGATAGAAACATTAGAAGCCACAAATACGGAAGAAATTGCTCAACAGTTGCCTTCCGTCAGGATATTCTTCTGAGTACTCCTCTGGGTGAAACAGAGTGCCGTATACCGGCCGCGTTTCATGGCGGATAGCCTGAATGGGACATAACTCGCTAGCTGCCAAGCGGACAAACCCGGGCGGCATAGCCTTCAATTCCCAATAGTGCCACTCGCTGAAAACAGGTCGCTCGCCCAGTCCTTCGAAGAGCGGGTCGGAGCGCAGGATATCGATGGGATAATACCCCTTCTCCTTCAGCATGCCTGGTTGGTAGTCGGGATCGGGGTCAGCCATGCCCTCAGGTAGCCGCCCCATAGGGCCACAGAGCGCGCCGTTGACCAGGCCAATCAGTTGCATCCCCCCACAGAAGCCAAGTATGGGCCAGTGGCCTTCGCGGATGATCCACTGCAGGTCGGTGAAAAGAGCCATATCGTATTCGTCCCAATCTGTGGCGTTGCCGCTGAGCAAGAGCGCTTGCACCTTCCACGCCGCTAGCTTCTCGGCCGTTACCCGTGTGTAGTGCTGGATCAAACACGGCACTCCAGAGATCTCCTCGAACCGGAATTTGTGGCGCAATAGCCGGGCCAGTTCTGGTTCGGAGCGGGTAAGGTCAGCCAGATAGCGACTATGTTCCAGAATCACGTAGCAAAGCATCGACCACACTAATTCTTTCCGCAGGAGGTAACTCCGCCGATCCAGAGGAGGAACTCTCCTTCATTCCTGCTTTGCCAGCGCCCGCTCCAGCAGCGCAGTGCGGGTACTCGTGCCACAGCGCCTGCAGATGTAACCCGTAAGCCTATAGAGGATGACATCGTCCAGCTCCTGAGTTGTGTCGTAGGGAGGGTGGGGAAAGAAACAAGCGTGGTGGTGGTCCAGAAATCTGACTTCTCGTACCGTTCGCCGGCGTGGACGCACCGCTTTGCCACGGAGCTCTTCCCCCGTCAGGCCACTCGAATGTCCAAGAGTTGTTGCCCTTCAAGGCCGCTCAACGCGGCCTCCACTTCGTCCACCGCGGTGGTGTTCAGCTTGACAAGGGCATCCCACATCCCTGACTCCTTGGGGGAGGGGACACCCCCGCAGGCGAGGATACCCCAGTGGTGCTCTGCAATGGTTGCCACCAGTTTCGCCAACTCTCCCTTGATGTCGGGCATACGGATGACTGCGCGCACCCCTCGGCGGCGAGCGGCCAACAACTCCATGGTGAGGGCGTGTAGGTCCACCTCGGTGATGATGCCAAGCACGATTTCCTCTTGCACCACCGGTAAGCAGCCGATCTTGTGCTCCATCATCAGCCGTGCTGCACGCTCGATGGTCACATCTGGTTCGACGGTGATCACATCCTTCACCATCACATCGCCCACCGTCAATCGGGAGAGGGCGCGGTTGATCTCCCACAAGTCAAGTCGCAACATCGCCGGAGGCTGGACCTCCACCAGGGTTTGTCGGGTCACCAGCCCCAGCAGCCTCTTCCCCTCCCCAACAACCGGCAGATGTCGGATCTTGTTTTCTTCCATGTACTGCTTGGCCTTGATGATCGGCATCGTCGGTTCGACCATAAGGGGATG